>RKRR01000126.1 GCA_007571305.1 Candidatus Poribacteria bacterium
ATGGCATAATCTTTCTTTGCTGGACGTTTGGAGAGATGCACAGATGCCCAAAATTTACACTTGTAGCATCGCCTGTTAGGCGGTGCCATTAGAACATATAACTTCAGAGCCCACACGACGCTATGAGTGTCCAAGTAATTACGAAATCTACTCTAACAGGACTTACGCAATTTTGACAATAACAAGGTCTCTGAGCGGGAAACCCACCGACAAAAAACACACGTGGTTTTCTGACACACCCTCACAGGTTATGCTACAAAAGAGCAGCGCGCGTAAGTCCTATCTAAAAAACGTAGGACACAGGCAGCAAATGTATCCTACAAAAAATTGAGAAGGAGTTGGTTGATGATGGAAACCTACAAAGGTTACGTAAATCCACAACTGGTTATCTCTGCTGAGGAATTGAAAGGCACACTCGACGACCAAACGTTCTGCATCGTCGATACGCGACCGACGTATGAATATATCCGAGGACACATCCCTGGTGCTCTTCATTTAGATTTGTTCGGTTTAAGCCTCACTGATACTCGGAAGGAGACGTATGATGCCTTTATATGGATGATAGCATATCTGTTTCAGCAACGCGGTCTTGATCCGAGTAAGCCAATTGTATGGTACGAAGACATATCAGGGACGCGCGCCTCACGGGGATTTTGGTTTTGTGAATACTTGGGACATCCCGAAACCCGTCTGTTAGATGGAGGTTTCAAGGCGTGGTTATCAGTGAACGGACCTATGAGTACAGCAGGTACTGAACCTCCGGAGGTTCCACCTTTTCCGATAAATGCTCAACACGATATACACATGGATGCCGATGTGATTCGTGTTCTGTTAAACCGAAGTGACTTTGTCCCACTTGATACACGTACCGACGATGAACACTACGGTAGGGTGGCTCGCGCAGAGCGGGCAG
The DNA here is from genome assembly GCA_007571305.1 of Candidatus Poribacteria bacterium. GTDB lineage: Bacteria > Poribacteria > WGA-4E > WGA-4E > WGA-3G > WGA-3G. The sequence continues at coordinate 914 of RKRR01000126.1, forward strand.
GTGCTATTCCCGGCTCTATCCACATTGAGTGGCTCAATAACCTTGACGAAGCGGGAGCCTTCAAACCTGCTGATGCACTCCGGGAGATGTATGAAGCCGTCGGTATTACACCCGAGAAACAGGTAATGTGCTACTGACAGGGGGGCTACCGCTCTTCCCAAACCTATTTGGCGTTGCGGCTCTTGGGTTATCCAAAAGTGAGTAACTACATAGGATCGTGGAAAGAGTGGGGTGACCGGCTGGATCTGCCGGTCGAGATCCCGCAAAGCTAGTGCTTACGACACACTGAACGTGTTTATCGCTTTAGCAACTTCAACTGGACTTTCATGCGGAAGGTAATGTCCGGCGTTAGGTATCCATACCCACCGAATGTTCGGATTGGGCGGAATGCGCAGCTTCTGATCAGTTAAATCATTCCGTCCGAGCCCTCCAAAAACTTCACAGATAGGGATGCCTGCCTGTTCAAGGTAGCCATAGGCATCGAAATTTTCGACAGACTCCCAGAAATCGTGCCAAATTTCGGGCTTAAAGCGGCTTCGTGTCTCTTTTGCTTTCCGCTGAATCCGCGCGATAGCGGTTTGGGAAAGTGAACCGTAAGACCGATCGGCATCGAAAGCATTCCCCGCAGATGAAAGGCTTGTCCATCCCTCTAATAGTACAAGTCCAACGGCACGCCGTGAACGTCTGGCGACTTCCATCGCTACCATACCCCCCAAACTGTGACCAACGATAATTGACTCCTGAATTCCCAAGTGATCTACAAGGTGCAACACGTCATCAGCGAGGCATCCTAAAGTGAACGGCCGTGTAGGCACAGCACTCCGTCCGTGTCCACGAAAATCGAGAGCGATGCAACGTCTTTCGCACGACAACCTTTCAATCACCTGTATCCAGTCGGATGTGTCACATCCAGTGCCGTGTAAAAGGAGCAACGGCTGCTCCGATCCTCCTGAATCGCGATAATCCATCTCTCCCCAACATGCTGCAATTGTTGCCATAGCGGTGTAGTCCCAACACGAAATAGTGTCTACATAACGGGATTCTACGTTGTTAGATCCCAAATTTGCGCGGCAGTCCCACCCAAAATTCGCTCCTGATCGTTGTCTGTCAGGAATGGAAGCCCTTCGCGGATGAGTTGGAGTTCCTGCGCTAAAGAGGGCCAGTTATGTTTTTCTCTGTGGTGACCGGGATAGCCTGTGCCCCATACTGTCCGCTCTGCACCGAAAGCCGATAGCAACTTCTCGATAAACGGATGTACGTCTGTGTACGGAAACTCTTGATGTGAACGCCCAGCGACATCGGATAGTTTCAAGTGGACGTTGTCATAGCGTGCAAGTTCCAGAATAGGTTGAAACGCCGCTTCCTCAGCATCCACCTGTGGGTATCCCATGTGGTCAAGAATTAGTATCAGGTGGGGGTACTGTTGTGCAATAACAGCAACCTGATCCGCAAACGCAGCGCGCAGGTGGAATTGGATGATAGCATCCAACGCGGCGATCTCTTCCCACATCGGGCCATTCTGTTGGGTTAGCAAAATCTTCTCATTGGGATAATACATCGGGTGGAAGCGGAACCCTACTAAGCCTCGCTCTTTTATCCAATAGCGAACCTGCTCTGCATTGTTCGGATCTTGTGGGTCAATTAAGCCGTGTCCGATAAACCGATCTGGAAAACGCTCTACCGAATCCGCGATGTAACCGTTATCCCAAGTGGACCAACTTGTCTGCACGAGGATTGTCCAGTCTACATCGTGTGCGTTCATCTCTGCTAAGAGTTCATCGGCAGTACCGGGTTCATCTGGATAGGAATTCCAACTCGGCGCAGTGGGACCGACAGGATACTTCGGGGGATCAATCTCCCAGACATGGACATGGGTATCTACAATCATAGAAAACTCCTCAACGCACTACGTTTAGAATAACGCAAGTTGCTATTCACAAGCTTTTAAGCATCCTGTCCTATTTTTCACTGAAACGGTTTCATGATTCGGAGGTATTCCGTAGCGTAGGAGACCGTAAGTCTGCGTGCTTAAAATGCACACCCTAACAGGTTATGCTACAAACTGGCAACTTGGGTTAGAATAAGAATTGAGCGTCCACTGTTTCTCCGGCATCTAACGTTGCACCAGATGGAATCGTAATTAAGCCGTTTGCCAAGACGAGTGAGTGCAAAATGCCTGAACCCTGTGGTCCCGTTGTTTCGGCAGTGTAATGCCCGTGAGACTCTTTGAGAATCGCGCGCATATAATTAACGCGTCCATCTTTATTAGTAATAGATTCCGCTAAGGTGGCTTTGAAAGTCGGACGCAACAGTTCTGTATGTCCCGCCATCTTGAGAAGCGCAGGTCGCACAAAAAGTTCAAACACAACGAGCGAAGAAACCGGATTGCCCGGCAATCCAAAAATAGGTTTTCCGTCCGAAATGCCGTAAGCCTGCGGTTTCCCGGGTTTCATCGCGACGCGCCAGAAGTTAATCTCTCCCAATTTCGCCAATACACTTTTCACGACATCGTGCTCCCCTACCGAAACACCACCACTTGTGATGAGAGCATCAGCCTTTGAGAGTGCCGCGCGAAAAATACGTTCCGTTTCTGCCTCATCGTCAGGAGAGATACCCATATCAATCGGTATACCTCCCGCTTCCTCCACTTGGGCGTAGAGACCGTAACGGTTGCTTTCTCGAATTTTTCCCGGTTCAAGCGGCTCGCCGAGTAGCAGGAGTTCATCGCCCGTCGAAACAATCGCTACGGTAGGTTTGCGATAAACTGTAACCTCTGGACAATTAAGAGAGGCGAGCATTGAAATTTCCGGAGGACGTAGATGCTTCCCTTTTCCCATTACCTGCTGTCCCCTCGCGACACTTTCACCCGTGAAACGGACGTTTCCAGTTTCGTCAATACTCTCAAAAATTTTGACTTCATCCCCAGCTCGCTGGGTCACCTCTTGCATCACAACCGCATCAGCACCTTCAGGCATCATTGCCCCTGTCATGATACGCGACGCTTGCCCGGCTGCGACCTGTTTCGTTGGCGCATATCCCGCGGCGATCATCTCCACAACCGAAAGAACAGCAGGATTCGCTTCGGAAGCGTTTTTCACATCCGCTGCGCGAACCGCATACCCATCCATTGCTGAATTGTCGAACGGGGGGATGTTCTCTTTAGCGTGCAGTGCCTCTGCAAGAACGTAACTCGTACAATTTAGAATTTTCCGCTTTTCCGTGGGTAAAACAGGAATGGTATTTAGCATCTGTTGACGGGCTTCTTCAACACTTAGCATCTAATTTGTCTCCTTTGCATAAACTCATACTGAATATAATAAAGCATCACACCGATAAGTGCAAGTTCATCTTGCCGTGAGCATGGTTTTTGGTTTGGGTCGGTTGTATAAGATTAGGTCGGAATTTGGAGTTTATCCTACAAGATAACTGAATAATTCTACATTCCCTTAAGTTCATTTGACATTAGCAGAATCGTATGATATAATTTATCGCAAGTTTATCTTAGATAATAACACGGGCATCGGTTATGAGAAACGGCATGATTTTCCCGAACACGTTTACATTTAGGCGTAGTTTGAAAACCGGCATTTTAATAAGTTTATGTTGCTATATTGTGCTGTTGGGTGTCATCGAATTAGCTCACGATCATGCCGAACATTGCCACTCTGCGGAAATTTGTACAGCGTGTTTCTACAACAGCCAACACGTCGGAGAGGAAATTGAGTATTTTGTACTCATCTCTCTGTTCCTTCCGAGTACGACACTTCCGCTTTATGAAACCGTTTTTCTTCCCTTAAGACTTACCACGAACACGCAGAGTCGTGCCCCACCTGTATTCTCCAATGCACTTCCAGATTTTGCTTAAAGGTAAAATCTGTCTCTATTTTATATCACTATGCTGTCCAAAGGGTTCGGGAGTACCATACCGGTTCTTCATTTGGACACCCCTGCTTTGCAAGACATGGATCTGTATGAAAGGTATCTCTCTCGGGAACCTATGAACTTCCCATTTTCTAAAAATGCATGAGATGCCAGGGCATGCGAATGCGCGTTTTGTACTGTTCGCGTGCATGCTATCCGTTAAGAACAATTCATTTACAAAGTAATTAGGGCTTTAGAAAGCCTACACGCGGCTTTTTTCCGCCGTGTGCTATTAAATAAAGAGGAGAATACAATGTTTACGTGTTTTTTGGGACACGATTTTTCTGTTACTATTTCTCGATTAATGTTGCTAAGTTTTGTTACGGTTCTCGCCTTTGTTGGTGGTTGTGGCGAAAGTGACAACCCTATTATTGATGATGAGCATGACCACGAACACGAAGCGGAGGCACTCCTTCACGCCGATGCTGATGGCTTTGCTTTGGAAGTCGATGGAGTAGAGGTCTATCGTCAGTTTCAAGGCATCGATAGCGGTGGTCTCACCGTTGGTGTTGGTAAAGAGATTGAGGTCCATGTCGCATTTCTTAATGCAAGCGGTGCCGAAGTCGACCTCAGTGAAGTAGAGGCCGTGGATGAACATGGACATGAGGAAGTTTTCGGCTTGGGTTTGTCGGATTACGATTCCTCTATTATTGAGATTCATCTGGAACACGGTGAAGATGAACATGAACACGGTGAAGAAGAACATGCCGAAGACGAACACGAACACGGTGAAGAAGATCACGCCGAAGACGAACATGAACACGAAGGACACGGTGAAGAATTAGGGTTTGGACTCGAGGGATTGAAGGTAGGCACAACGAAAATCAAACTCCAACTTCTTCACGGGGACCATCCAGATTTCACGGCGGCACTTCTCATACCGGTAATTGTTCAATAAGGGATATCCCATGTTAAACACTTGTACTTGTACCTGTCCGCACAGGTCTCCCACAGTAGGGATGCTTAAAAAGCGTCCCTACCTATTCGTGTTGGTGTCTGGGATAATAGTCTGCCTATTTTGCTATCTCAAGGATTCCCAAAGTGACTCGAACACAACGTGGTCGCTGGAAGGAGATGTTGTTAAAACACAGAACAGCACTCTACTCAATGGGGTTACCGTCCGTATTAAGGGACTTGAGCGAAGCGTCCGGACGGATGCAAATGGTCGGTTTAAATTTGACGCAGTGCCGGAAGGACAACAGACGCTTCAGTTCCTGAAAGTCGGTTATCAGCGGTTTGAACTGGTAGTTGATATCAATGCTGCTACTCCGTATCTCAAGATTGAACTGGAGGCGTTGCCGTTTCAACTGAACACCATCCAAATATACGGTTCAAATCGCTATCTTTCACAGTTTGAGGAAACAACCGACTTAGCATTGGATGAGGCAGAACTCCAAAGACGGTTAGGGATGACCTTGGCGAATACGTTGGCAGATGAGACAGGCGTTTCACAACGAACCATGGGACGGGCGATTGCGCGTCCTGTTATTCGTGGATTAGGTGCGGACAGATTACTCATCCTTGAAAATGGAGAACGGACAGGGGATAAATCCGCATCCAGTGCTGACCATGCCGTATCCATTGATCCGACGACTGCTGAAGGTGTTGAAATTACGCGGGGGCCTGCATCGCTTATTTACGGTTCAAGCACCTTGGGCGGTGTTATTAACGTCAAAAGCAATAATATACCGCAAATTCTACCGAGACGGCTTGATATGCATCTAACGTTCCAAGGTGAATCTGTCAACTCAGGTTTGACCGGAACAACCGGCTTTACGTTCCCAATTGGTGATTTTGCGGGCAATATAGAATGGAATCGCCGCCTTGCATCTGACATACAAACGCCGATAGGTGTACTGGAAAACACCGCCCTTTCAAATGTTAATTTTTCAGGCGGTGCTTCGCTGATTAAGCCGTGGGGTTTCATCGGTGCCTCTGGAAGCAGTTATCGCTCAGATTACGGCGTTCCTGGCTCACCAGAGGGACATATTAGCGGGGTTAACATCGAACTCGACAAGCAACGTTATGAAGGACAAATGGAGTACCGCTTCAATACAGCAATGCTTGAAAAGGTAAAACTCCAGACTGCCTATACGCGTTATCAGCACCAAGAGTTGGAGTCAAACGGGAGACTTGGTGTCGAATTCGGTCTGTTAACCTACAACGTCTCAGCGATGGCTCATCTATTAGACAACGCGATTGCAGGTGTTTGGTGGGAATACCGAGACCATGCCACAGACGGATTTTACTGGACCCCGCACACCCGTGAGTTCGCGTTGGCAGGATTTTATCTAAACCAGCGTAACTTCGACAAACTCACCTTACAGGGGGCTATCCGCTACGACCTTAGGCGTGCGGAACCGTTTAGGCCTGGGACAGTTGTCCGAGCCGGAACCGTCCAACGCCGCGATTTCAACGGTTTCTCCGGGGCCACCTCCGGAATTTACCATTGGACAGATAGGTTTAGCACCGGGGCTACCCTGATGAAAACGTTTCGGGCACCGGGCATTGAGGAACTTTTCAGCGATGGACCCCATTTGGCTGTCTATTCCTACGAAATTGGCAATGTAGAGCTCGAACCTGAGGATGGATATGGAACTGAACTCTTCATCAAATACGCAGATGATAGGTTCAGACTCAATCTTGCCCTTTTCAGGAATCAGATACAGAACTACCTCATTCCGACGCACAGCGGTGAAAAAGAGTGGGGCAGCGGCGCAGCGGGATGGTTGTGGATTTACCAATACATGGGACACGATGTCGTGATGGATGGAGCTGAAATCCAGATAGGTGGTGAGGTCCTCCCACAGGTCCATCTCCAGTTGAATATGAGCTACGTCAACGGAACTATTCAAACCAATGGGCGACCGCTGGAACGTGTTCCACCCCTCAACGGTAAATTCGTCATCAGTTACACGCCTGCCCCGTTGCATTTGTATGTCGCGTCCCGTTTTTCAGGCAGCCAGACCCGACTCGGCGAATTTGAGGAACCCACAGACGGCTACCTCGTCTATGATATCGGCAGTTATCTCAATTTTTCGTGGTGGCATCTTGAGAATATGGTGGTTTTCGAGATTGAAAACATCCTTGATACAGCATACCGCGAACATTTGTCACGCATCAAATCGGTAATGCCGGAACCGGGACGGAACGTGAAACTCTTGTATAAACTTAATTTTTAAAACCGTAGGACGGGGCGATGATGTCTATCATGTCGCCCCGTCCTCAATTTTCTAAGGAAATAAAAATGAAAAGATATTTTAACCACGAATTAGCGGATACGACTGGCGCGTGTCTCTCTGTCGCATGCGCGGCGTGTCTCCCTTTTGCATGCGCGATCCATTGCCTCGCGATGCCGCTTTTAGGAGCAGTTTTACCTCTGATTGGGTTGAGTTTCCTTGCGAATGAGCGTGTTGAGTTTATCCTTATTGCTAGCGCAATTGGACTGGCAATCGGGAGTTTAGCGTGGGGTGTTCGACGCCACCGAAACTGGCGAGCGTTTTTGGTACTGATAGCAGCGTTAGCATTCATCGTTACCGCTCAGACAGTCGTTGAAGGCACTTTTGAAGTGGTCCTCTACAGTATCGGTGGGATTCTACTCGCGTCCTCACACCTCGTTAATCGGCACCTCTGTAAGACCTGTCCAACATGTGGGCCGGAAGATGTATAAAATTATGCAGAGAATATACATTTCAGTGTGTTTAATAGCTATACTGGTAGGGACTGGCTGTGATCCGAAGGGACAACCGGATGCTGCCACAGGTGATAAACTTCGCGTTGTTACCACGATCGGTATGATTACCGATATTGTTAAAAATGTCGGAGGTACGCTGGTTGAGGTCACCGGGATGGTGGAACCTGGCGTAGACCCACACTTTTACAACCCGACACCTAAAGATGTTCAAAGGCTCGGTTCAGCAGACATCATCTTCTATAACGGGCTGCACCTTGAAGCAAAAATGGCGGACATCCTTGCGAAGATGTCGGAGGATACGCTGACGGTCGCCGTAACAGACGATGCAGACCGGAGTCTATTGCTAACACCCCCAGAATACGAGGGACTCTACGATCCGCACTTATGGTTTGACGTGAAACTGTGGATGCAAGCAGTCGGAAAGGTTCGCGATACGTTGAGCGAATTCGATGCCGATAATACTGTCCTGTACCGAGGCAATGCCGAGCGTTACCTCACGAAACTCATGGAAATCGACGCATACGTAAAGGCGCAAGTGGAACGCGTGCCATCTCAGCAACGCGTCCTTGTGACGGCACACGACTGTTTTAACTACTTCGGAAAGGCGTACGGGTTTGAGGTGCGCGGATTACAAGGTATTAGCACCGCGACAGAAGTCAGTATTGCTGATGTACAGGAATTGGCGACGTTTATTGCGGAGCGGGGTATCCCTGCTATTTTTGTAGAGTCATCCGTCTCTTCACGGAGTCTCGAAGCGGTGAAAGCCGCTGTGAAGTCAAAAGGATTTGATGTGAAGATTGGTGGTGTGCTCTTCACGGATGCGATGGGAAACGAGGGAACACCTGAAGGTACCTACATCGGGATGATCCGATATAATATTGATACGATTGTACATGCTTTGATTGAGGAATCGGAGTTATAACCCGTTGGCTTCCAGCCAGCGGGTTTCTATCAAGGCAGGGCATGTGCTGCCTATTGGGATGGTCAAAATGATGTGGGTGAGCGGGTTTCAAGTGGTGTTTATTTCTACCGATTGTCCACGCCGTCTGTCCATCAGATGAAGCGGATGGTTATTTTGAAATAAGCGCCGAGAACATTCATCACTACCCTTGAGCGTCATTGGGTAGTGATGAATCTGTATATTCGCAGGAGTGTAACACACAAGAAAAGTCAGTGAGTTTGTAGAAAACGACACACCGCTTTTGAATTGCTTCGTGACCTTGAGAAGAAGTAGAAGCGGCTTCTTATGGGGGAATAAATCATGTCTGGCAGAACTGACGAGGAATTTGCGCGTTGGTTAGGTGCCTTGAACAAGGTCAGGAAGATCGGGACGACGCTGTTGGATCAACAGTTGTGGTGTTGGGGACAGGACATTCGCCGGGCAGAGGGAAATGCTTTGCTCGCCTACGGTTTTACCCAACATCGACCGCCGGAAGGCAAGCACGGAAGTACCGCTTATGAGTGGCGTGGATCTGGCAGAAGCCGAGTTATTTTATGGGGATTCGGGTTTTTCTATGGCGGTGGAGGCCGAGGAGGGCTTTTCTTGCAGCGTTACAAATTCGCGCCCAAACAGACAGCAGCGGTCGATTTTTCGTTGCCCATATGGAAATTGGAGCAACTCCCTGAGCTTACGCATCCATGTGATGTGGACGCGTGGTGTCGCGTTTTCAGATTGCTCACTCAAGGGCTCACATGGATAGGCGACTACGAGCGGTGGATTATTTCTGAATACGGACTTGACTATCGCCAACGGTGTACTGACGCATGGAAGAAGAAACCTATTCCTGCACACGAGATGACTACAAAGTGGCATGAACTCGTCGGATGCTTGCTTTCACAGGCTGGAAGCAATTGGTAAACATCAAGCTCAGATAAGAATTGTGCTGAACAACCACCTGCTGTTGTCCTTTTCTATCTTCCGAAGGAATAATCCGAATCAACTTTTTAAGTTCTATTTGACATTGACACAATCGCTTGCTATAATTTATGTCAAACTTATTGGTACTCATTTTTTATGATAACCATAGGTACTAGTGTATGAGAAACAGTACAACTTTTCCCAACAAGTTAATATTTGGGCGTAGTTTGAAAATCTGTGTCTTAACAGGTTTATTTTGCTACGTCGTACTGCTGGGTATTATCGGATTGGCACACGATCATAGCGAACATTCGCATTGCCATAATTGCCATACCGAACATTCGCAGAGCGAGAATACCTGCGCAGCCTGTTTCTTTTGCAGCCAGCACGTCGGTGTCGAGATTGAATCCTTTGCCCTTGACGCACCGTTTTTTTTTCATACTGAACTCCGACTTTATGAAGACCCTTTTATCCCTCCAAAACTGGTCATCCACACGCGAAGTCGTGCCCCACCTATATCCTTCACTGAACTCGCAAATTATGCCTTTTAAAGGCAGATTTTGTTTTCCTTTATATCCTTGATTGTACTAAAGATCGCGAGGTTACCTATGACACGCCCCGCGCTTTGTACACCGCTGTTTTGCAACGTATTGTAGCGTTTCTGTAGTAGACGCTCTCTGATTGTGGATCAATACGTGGTCGGCTTTCAGGATGTCTATATGCACATCTATTACGCCAAAAAGCAGGCGTTACTCGCGACATGTCAACACGCGTTTTATACGTTTCGCGTCGGATGAAGCGGATGGTTATTTTAAAATAAGTGCCGAGAAAATTCATCACTACCCTTGAATGTCATTGGGTAGTGATGAATCTGTATATTCGCAGGAGTGTAACACACAGGAAAAAGGTATGAGAGCAGATAGAATCGAATCGTCGCCCAAACTGGCATCAAGGCGGCGTGTCTTAGTGCATATAATGGTCTGTAAGGGTTGTTGTTGTGGCGTGACAGAGAAACGGAAACCGCCTGTACCGGTCGAGTGGCTCAAACAGGAGTGGCGGAACAGGCGGTTGTCCGCTTCAATAACATTGACAATCAGTCAAGGCTGCCTTGGGCCGTGCGATCTCGCAAATGTCGTCTGTATCACATCACCGCACGGTGTGGTGTGGTTAGGACAGATAAAACTCCATCTACACTATGCGCGACTCGTGGATTGGGCGGAAGCCGTGGCACGAACAGATGCACTACTTCCGTTGCCTTCGGCCTTTGATAGTCACCGTTTTGATCGGTTTAGATATCCCTCGTTCGAGTTTCAGAAAAAATAAGCGAACCGTGAGTTACAAAACTTCACAGTGGCAAGCGTTCGCCGGGCAGGTTCCAGTCGGACAGTGTTACTACATTGATACGAGTTTGATGACAGACGGTCTAAAGGAGGCCATATAACAGTGTTGAAATTTTTCAATTCGCAAAAGGAGAGTGACCCACGGCAACTCGTCCAAGTCAAATCGTGGGTCTCCCAAGCCTTTGATCTATCAGAAGACATCTCCGTGATGATTACCCAGTTGCAATGCACCGAAGAAGGCTGCCCGCCTATTGAAACGGTCATTGCAATCATGGAGACACCGGGAAAGCCCCGGCAATATAAGATTCACAAACCACTGGCGGAGGTGAAGCAGACAGATATCGTCAGCTTGACCACTGGCTAAATTCCATAAGGAGAGAAAATGAACACAGCCATGCTAAACAATCAAGTCCCAGTCACCGTATTGACAGGTTTTTTAGGGGCTGGTAAAACCACGCTTCTCAACCGCATTCTCACCGAAAACCATGGCAAACGTATCGCCGTCATCGAAAACGAGTTTGGCGAGATCGGAGTCGATAATGATTTGGTCATCGGTGCCGAAGAAGAGATTTTCGAGATGAACAATGGTTGCATCTGTTGCACGGTGCGCGGTGATCTCATCCGTATTTTGGGGAATCTGATGAAGCGTCGCGATAAGTTCGACTACATCATGGTCGAAACCACAGGGCTTGCGGACCCCGGGCCAGTTGCCCAGACGTTCTTCATGGACATCGAAATGAAAGAGAAACTGCAACTGGATTCCGTCACGACGCTGGTTGACACCAAACACATCTGGCAGCACATCGATGACAGCGACGAGGCGCGTGAGCAGATTGCCTTTGCCGATGTCATTTTGTTGAACAAGATTGACCTGGTGACCGAGGGAGAGTTAGATCAACTGGAAGCCAGAATTCGCAGCATGAACAGTGCAGCGAAGATTTATCGAACGAAAAACGCCGTTGTCGAGATGGACAAGATTCTCAATGTCGGCGGATTCGATCTCGACCGGGCGATGGAGATTGACCCACAGTTTATGGAACCGGAGTATCCCTTTGAATGGGCTGGTGTTTATGACCTTCCAGCAGGCACGCATGAACTGGTTCTCCAAGAAGGTCCTGACCCGACGATGAAAGTCGCGTTGGTGCCCGTAAATGAGTCAACCAATGAAGTTTTGAAAGCCACTGTTGAGCCAGTCGTTATGGTTTTCTCTGATGATGAGCATGAACTTTCGGCGGGTGGCACCCTTCAACCGAGTGGACAACTCATTGCGTTGAATCTCGCAGCGGACGAATTACGTTTTGACGTGCAGATCGAGTGCCCCGGTGCTTACGCGCTGTTCACCGAGCATCACCCTGACGAATTTCAAGCACAACTCTTTGGCAGCGGTACCCTTGTCAAGCCAGTTGTTGAACGCGAATTTAAGCCAGACCACGAACATGATGACGAAGTCACATCGGTCGGCATCACAACCCCCGGCGACCTCGATGCCGACCAGTTGGACGATTGGATTAGCGATCTACTTCGGACAAAAGGTCCCGACATCTTCCGCATGAAAGGTATTCTAAGCATCAAGGGGCAGCCAAACCGATTCGTCTTCCAAGGTGTTCATATGCTCTTCGACGGTCGCCCAGACCGCCCGTGGGGTGGTGAGCCTCGCTACAATAGCCTCATCTTCATCGGACGCAACCTCGACCGGACCGAATTGACTGAAGGGTTTGAAGCATGTCTCGTTTGAGCAACCTGAGCAACCACTTTCTCCAGCCCTCTCAATTGCGCGAAAATTGGTCCGCAACCATCAGCGACCACGTCATTGATCTGGCGTGGTCCCCTGATGGGAGATACATCGCTGCCGCGTCGGTTCTCGGTCCGGTGACAATTTTTGAAGGTCATCGTCGAGCGGTTATCCATACCTTCAAAGGGCATGAATTCGGCACAATGTCAATCGCATGGCATCCAAACAGCAAGGTG
>RKRR01000147.1 GCA_007571305.1 Candidatus Poribacteria bacterium
GGGCAGAAAAAAGACGACTTCACACTTTCCGAGAGAACGTATCATTGCAATCCATGCGGTCTCTCTATAGATAGAGATGTCAACGCTGCGATAAACCTAAGAACTCTCGCTGTCGGATAGACAGAGAGATAAAACGCCTGTGGAGTCCAAGTAAGTCCTCCGTGGGAGGCACGAGAGACGGAAGCAGGAATCACAGAGAAGGAGTTGCGTGTTTCTAAAGAAGCACACGACTTTAGACGTAGTGAGTATCACAACTGATTGACTTTACCAAAGGTATATGCTAATCTATTCTCTGAAACAAACATCTTGTATTTTCGCGAAAGGTAATGTTAATGGAACAATGGATCACAGAACTTGTTAACGGGTTACCCAGCCTGGCACTTTTTCTGATAATTGCAGTAACACTTTACACACTCGGCAAAGGTGCAGATTGGCTTGTCGATGAAGCCGTCATCCTTTCAACCCGATGGGGTTTAGGAAAAGCGGTCATCGGTGCCACGATCGTAAGCATCGGCACCACAACCCCAGAGGCGGCAGTCTCTGTCCTATCAGCAATACAAGGAAAACCAGGGCTTGCACTCGGTAACGCAGTCGGTTCAATCATTTGCGATACGGGCCTCATTCTCGGATTGGCATCCCTCATCGCGCCACTACCCCTCAATCGCCAATTAGCTTCACGGTTGTCAAACGTACAAGTCGGTGCCGGCATCCTGCTCGTGCTCGGCTGTTTCCCGTGGACATCCCCAGCGAGAGTCTTCACACAAGGCGGCACGTTACCACAACTGGTAGGGGTCGTCTTCGTCATACTCCTGGCGTTATATATCTGGCAGTCGATCCGATGGGCAAGTGCCGCAGGAGCGAATCCTGATAATGGGGAAGAGGCAGATGCAGAGGAGACAGCGGCATTCGGAACACTTCTTAAACTCATCGGGTCAATCGCCATCATCGTTGTCTCCGCACAGATTCTGATCCCGGCAGTGAGCATCATGGCGGAAAGGATAGGGGTCCCGAAACACATCATTTCTGCAACACTCGTTGCGTTCGGCACATCGCTCCCAGAGCTGGTAACAGCAATAACGGCGGTCAGACGCGGACACGGAGAATTGGCAGTCGGTAACATTATCGGTGCCGATATTCTCAACGTCCTCTTTGTCGCCGGTGTCTCCGCTTCCGCAACGCAAGGCGGTTTGCAGGCAGACGGTCAATTCTTCCAGTTCTTGTTCCCAGCAATGCTGTTTATCCTGATCGTGTTTAGGTGTGGAATCTTCGTATCGGGCGATCAGTTGAAACGTCCGTTCGGGATTGTGCTGGTTGGCACATGGCTGTTAGTGACAATCCTGAGTTATGTCCTCTCAGTCGAAATGCATTAAACTGGAGCGGTAGGTCTTGTGCCTACTTCCAGTTTGTCAGGAGACAACTTCTTAACCAATAACCAATAGGATTTGGAAACCTTCAACAGGAAACATCGTAATTCTTGACAAATTTGTGAAAGCGTGTCACAATCAACGCCAAATTTAGACCACTTTTCCATAACGCTCAGAAGGAGGCATCACAATGAGCAACGATCAATCACCGAAGAAAGAGGTCTACCGTGCCCAGGCTTTTGCTGATTTCAAACCGGAACTCTCCGCCCCCGGAGCTACACCGGAAAGACTGGATCATTTAAGGGAGCACGGTTTCGTGATTATCAACGACTTTGTTGACAACCCCTGGATTCCAATCCTCCGAGAGGCAGGCAGACGGGTTACGCAAGCGTGTGCACCTGAGAACGGTTATGACGTTATCGACTGCTCAAAAGGATACGTTCACCGCGCAGGCGAGAACGAACCTTGGGCAATTCGTGGGATAATCCATCCCGCATTCAAAGAACCCGTTTTTGCTGAATTTTACGGATCGCCAGACTTCACAGGCTTCGTCAAGGCATGGTGTGACGTTGACCCCGAAGACCTTGTCATGACGAACATACTCCTCTGGTGCAATCCCCGAAAAAAAGAGAACAGACTCGGATGGCACAGAGATACGACATGGTGGGGCACTGGAGAGAGTTACTTCTCACAAGAAGATCGCGGAGAAGGTCCCGAAGCCTATTCCGAGAAAGTTGAGCGGATCCGCTGGAAAGAAATTCAGGAAGAAAATGAGAAGCGAATTACCGAACGGAACAGTGTAGGTATGTTCTTGGCACTTGCAGACGATGAATGCCATGAGCTCGTCACCGGTAGCCATAGTCGATGGCGTACCCCGCTTGAACACGATGTCCTACTTCCAAAATCCATGAAGGATCAGGGTGTCCCGTATACACCGAGTTGGAACGGCACAGATCCACTCCCTGGACAGGTCGCGATTCGGCTCAAGGCAGGTCAGGCACTCATCCGTAACGGCACGACAATCCATACTGGACACACCGTGCCTGAGCGTGAACGCAATACCTTGTCGATCGGTTGGTCGAAATGGAGCGGGCCCTCCGACGAGGAACCAAAGGTTATCGATGCTCGATTCGCTTGGCAACTCGACTCTGCCGTTCGCAAGGCACTTCCACACGAATGGATGAAAACAGCTTGGGATCGCTGGGCGGCAAACTTCAAACTCGGCGATAGACTTGAAGACCGATACGCAGGTTTTGACATCCAACGTATAAAAGCAGGTGAAGTCGTCGGATGGCGAACCGAACTGGAACGTCAAGCCGCCGCCGCAGGCGAAGCATGGGAACAATACCAAACCGTATCCTAACGAGAAAAAATAAGGGGAGGATCCGAAGATTCTCCCCTTTTTGCTTTTTATAGTAGATTCCGTAATTACGTGGACATTTATAGCGGCGTGTGAACTCTGAAGTTATCTGTTCTGGCTGGCACAGCCTAACAGGCTATGCTACACGTGTGAACCTGTTTTCGGATTTTACTATAAGCTAATCACTTTCTGCAGGAGAGGGAAACATCCAAGCAAACATTCCGATTCCTGACTCTTACTGACTACTAACCGCTGATTATCCCTAAGCCGGTGGTGCGATGAGCCGTACAAACGAACGGGATACCTCGTCCAACTCCTCACGAACCGCCGGATCAAGTTCCCAACCAACACCTCCAAGTGTATCGTCAAGCTGCTCAATCGTGTCGCTGCCACTGATTGCAACAGTAACCTCTGGATGCGATAACACCCACGCCACAGCGAGCTGTGCAGGTGTTTTGCCCAACTCCGCCGCAAGTCGCTTGAGGGTTACGATCACCCGTCCAGTCTCACCACTCATTCGTTGCTCAAATTCATCACGCATGCGTGTCCCCCATAAAGTCCCAGCCGGAGGCGGTTCACCCGGTGCGTAGACACCACTCAACAAACCCACTGCCAACGGGCTATAACACATAACACCTAATCCTTCCTCACGCACCAAACCGAATAACTCGGTTTCCATATCCCGATTCAGCAGGTTATACATGTTCTGAATACACATATAGGGCGTTGCGTTAATCCGATCGGCGATCCAAAGTGCTTTGCACGCCTGCCACGCCTGATGATTACAACAGCCGATATAGCGGACTTTGCCTGAACGGACGAGATCGTCCATTGCTCGAACCGTTTCTTCCTGTGGGGTCGATTCATCAGGGGCGTGGATGAGGTAGACATCAATATGGTCAGTGTTGAGACGCGATAGGGAACGTTCGACCTCACGCATGATATGGTATCTCGACAAACCCTGATCGTTCGGCCCAGGACCGATCTGGCTGAAAACCTTCGACGTAATCACCACGTCATCCCGTTTCCCTTGAATCGCTTTACCGAGTACCTCCTCAGAACGACCAATGTTGGCGCGATCGTCCATAAGTCCATAGATATTGGCACAATCAATGAGATTGATACCGGAATCAATAGCGTGTTCAACGAGTCTTTGAGCCTCATTCGCGTCGCTTTGTCCTCTGAGCCCTAAACCCAAGGCAAGTGGACTCACTTTAACCCCTGCTTTTCCAAAATTGACATATTCCATAGACAAATTTCCTTTTTTAATGATACCTTGTGGAGAAACAACGTGAGTTTGAAATCTTTACAGATGTCTGCATATCCGTCCTTCATTTCATTACGAATTTACATTTGCGTGTTAAAAAATGGGCCGGCTACTAATAGTTTCCAACTGTTGTAAGGCATCTACAACCCATTGCATATCTTTCGGCATCTCTGCTGAAAAAGTCAAACGTTCTCTCGTTGCTGGATGCTCAAATCCGAGTAACCGTGCGTGCAACGCTTGACGCTTCAGTTGCGAGAGCATCTGTTTCAACTTCGGCGTGTTGGCATCGTTCAAAGCACGTTGTTCACCTCCATAAATGGCATCACCGACCACTGGATGCCCAATATGTTGCAGATGCACGCGAATCTGATGGAGTCGTCCTGTCTCCAATGTAAGTTGAACAAGCGCGAAGTGCGGATATCTCTCTAAAACCTCATAGTGCGTAACAGCGTGCCGCCCCTCTGTTTCAACCGTCGTCATCCGCCGTCGATCCCGTCGACTCCTCGCAATTCGGGCATCAATCGTTCCCGCTGTTTCTATGGGAGCACCACATACCACAGCAACGTATTGGCGCGTGATGCTATGTCGTTCAAACTGAACGGAGAGTCCGCGATGTACCACATCCGTTTTCGCAACCACGAGCACCCCTGATGTTCCCTTGTCTAACCTGTGAACTATCCCCGGTCGCTCCACACCTCCGATCCCCGATAGATCTGTGCAATGCGCCAGTAAAGCATTCACAAGCGTCCCAACATTTACCTTATTTGCAGGATGAACAAGCATCCCCGCGGGTTTATTCAGAACGATTAAGTGACTATCCTCATGGAGAATGTCGAGCGAAATGAGCTCAGGTTGAACAGTGTCCAAAGGGCGCGGCGGTGGAAGCCTCAAGCACACCGTGTCTCCGGCTCGCAGCACATAACTGGGTTGTTTAGCAGCCTTATCATTGACAGTGACATTGCCATCGCGAATCAACCGTTGGAAATAGGTTCGAGATACCCCTTCCGTTGCGTTAATAAGAAATCGGTCGAGGCGTGTCCCGCGCTGATCTTCTTGGATGTTATAGATTTGGGTTTCATTTTTCATGCAGAATCTCACACCTCTCGACACAACCGATACCTGTAAGTTGTTCGCACATAAGAATTTCTCAAGATTTTCAGACCGATTCGCTCTGAATTTCAAGCCATTATATACTCCCACCTCGTATTTGTCAATCGCTTGATTCAGTTCCTTATAGTAGATTCCGTAATTACTTATACACCCATATCGTCGTGCGAACTATAAAGTTATGTGTTCTGACTGGCACAGCCTAACAGGCACTGCTACAAGTGTGAACTTATTTCCGGATTTTACTATAAACTGCTCTTCACAATTGATTTGACAGAAAATATAAGAGTGTGATACCCTTTATTTATTAAATTTCTAACCCTATAATAGGGTGACACAGTGCGAAATATCAAACTCGTGCTTGAATACGACGGCACGAATTACCACGGCTGGCAGACGCAACCGAGTTTGTCAACAATCCAAGGGAGCATCGAGGACAGTTTGGCAAAACTCACCAAAACCTCGATACAGATCATCGGGGCAGGGAGGACCGATACCGGTGTCCACGCAGAGGGGCAGGTCGCCAACTTCCATACGGATTCACAGATACCCATCGTCGCATTTCAGAAAGGACTCAACGCTATTCTGCCTCGGGATATCGTCGTCTGCTCCGCAACAGAGGTACCCCCTGAATTTCACGCCCGCTTCAGTGCAACCAGCCGGCGGTACCGGTACACGATTCTGAATCGGGAATATCCGAGCGCACTTCTGCGACATACAGGTTACTGCTTCCCAACAAAAATGGATGTCTCTCGAACGAACAATCTTTGCAAAATACTGGTCGGCAAACACGATTTCTCTTCTTTCCAAAAGGCAGGGAGTGACCGAAGAAACCCTGTTTGTGAGATTTACGAGGCGTACTGGTGGAAAAAAGAGCCGTACGTTTACTTCGAGATCGAAGCAGATGCGTTCCTACGAGGTATGGTTCGAGCCATCACTGGTACCGTCTTGAAATATATGAAATGCCGAGATGCCGACGCGCAGATCCTCCGTATTTTAGATGCTAAAGACCGAGCCGCGGCGGGGATGTCAGTTCCGGCACACGGATTGTCACTCATCCAAGTCCAATACAACAAGCCCGCGCAACTTTCAGGATGAATCGGCAATCAGCCAAGATGAATTTTGGCAAATCATGAGCACTCGGAGTTCCAGAAAGCACTATTGGTTACAAAAAAACTCTCTTAACTGCTAACCGATAATTGAAGACTGACAACGACTTAAAAGGAGTTCTTATGAACTACAGCCAAGTCTTGAATGAATTGGAAACCTTAGTTAACGAAACCTTCACTCTCTGGGAACACAATCGCGTCGGTTTCCAGTGGCGACACTATACCTGGAACCACACCATGCGTGTGCGGGCACTGAGCATGGAACTCGGTCAGCGAGAAGGTGGGGATGTGCAGTTGCTTGAAGTCGCCGGCACCCTGCATGATATCACCAAACGATACGACGGTATTATTCTGACTGACGACAACGGACAACGTATCCTCGACCACAACGGGTTCTGGTTAAACGAAACGCTCACCCCTGCTGGTCAGAACGTCGTTACCGAACTTTATGACAAGCACAACCTCCACGGCAAGGTCCATCACGAATCAGGAGCAGTCATCACCGAGAACATCTTAGCCATGTATGACTTTGATCCAGATTTCGTCCAAGCCGCAACAGCTGTTGTTCTCGCACACCTAAAGCCGATGAACCTCACAGCCGAGGACTTTAAACTGCTCTACAACAGGATCGAAAACCAGATTCTCTACGATGCTGACACGATGGACCCGAACGTCGGCTATACCGCTTTCTTTCGAAACATTCATATTCACTCCCATTTCGCCCTACAACGCGGAAGTTTCGACCTTGAAGACTACGTCCGGAACCTTCCACGTTGGATTAATTCCAAGCAGGAGTTCGTCGACAAACTTCTGACAGAGTCTTCTCGCGAAGTCGCCCAAGCGCGACAAGACAGGAATCAGCATCTTTTCTTGCAAATGGTAGATGAGTTAGACGATATAGAGATAAACCGTAAATATGGATTGCTGGGTGTGATTGAGTACTTCGTCAGCGAAACTGAGGATCCCCATTTCCTGAATCAACTTGACTATCTGACAAACGAGTGGCTTCCACAACGACAACAAAGGCTCGCTGAAGATGAGCAGGACGCATCGGCACGAGATCGCGCTCAAGCCGCGATCGATCGGGTTGACGATTTCCTGACCCTCATGACCCGCGAAAGTAACGGCGAAATTTAAAGCGTAACTTGCCGAAAAGTCGCTTTCAAATGTAAGCAAATTCTGCGATAAATTAGAATCATTGCGTTGTCGAATTTACACCATAGGATAGATAATCCAAGTTGCTACGGACAAGTTTTCAGGAAACCTATAGATGCCGTTTTTCAACGAAAAGCCTTCAGTATTTGGCTGTTTTTGTAGCATAGGTGACCGTGGGTTTCCCGTGAACATTTATGCACACCCTAACAGGTTATGCTACAAACTGGCAATTTGGGTTAGATAGTGAACGGATTCCCGCACCCAATCGCGAATTAATCAGAAACCTGCGCGTGATGTAATGAAGCGCAGCCCAGGAGGTATCAATTTTAAATATGAATACCCCAACGACAAGCGAACAGACAAACATCGCCCAAATCCCATATCCCCCGGATCTTTATCGTTTCGACACGGCGGCCAAGGGGATTTCTGGGGGGTTTTCAGCCGTAACTGAGGCAGACATCGAATACTTCCATCAATACGGCTATCTCGTTATTAACGATGCGTTCAGTCCCATCGAAGTCGAGGACGCATTGGCAGGCATGCTTCATCTTATGGATGGGAAGTGCCCTGATTTCCGAGCGATCCAATTTGAACCGAAACTCGTCAAACAGAAAAACGAGATGGACGGTCAAGAACGCCGCGATGCCATCAGAAAAATCTTCCGCTTTGTAGACTACGAACCACGGCTGAACGGGATGGCAGCTCATTCAGGGCTCCTCGGGGTTCTCGAACAGATGATGGGGGATACACCTGAACTGTTCCAAGACATGGCACTCGTCAAACCACCGCTTCACGGATCGGAAAAGCCGTGGCATCAGGATTGCGCCTATTTTAACCTACCGGAGGGAACAACGGTTGTCGGTGTATGGATCGCCTTAGACGAAGCCACGCCTGAAAACGGATGCTTACACATCATACCCGGTTCAAATAACGAGGGACCGATGATCCATTTCAAACGTCGAGATTGGCAGATATGTGATACAGATGTGCCGATTGCGCGGGACACAATGGTTCCACTCAAACCCGGGAGCTGTCTCTTTTGGCACGGATTGACCCATCATGGAAGCCCTGCCAACCAATCGGAACAACGCCGGCGCGCCCTACAGTTCCATTACAAACCGGCGAGTACTGAAGAGATTACAACACAAGAACGGATGGATGTCTACGGGAGTGACGGAAAAGAGGTAGATTGCTAAGTCAGAGCTGTCAGCAATCAGCAATCGGCAATCGGTACAAGGTTGTGGCAATTGAAAGTCCTTGGACTCCCCAAATCGTTCTTCACTGACCGCCGATAGCTGACAACCGATAACTATTAAACTACTCCATCTGTTCCGGGAACGGAGCACGAATGTCGTAACGACCCTCAACAAATACCGGTAACTTTCCACCTTCAACCAGAAGGTCAAGCGGGTTGGGTCGCGTTTTTAACGGGAAAGTAACGACATCTTGGAGGCGCAACGATTCATAAATCGCCATCAGGATTTCTATCGTGCAAAGTCCGTGTTTGCCAGCATTGCGGTGTTCATCAACATCACCTTCAATCCAGGCTAACATCTCATCAAATTGATTCGGTTCACCTTGGCGGGGTTCAATGACCTGCCATCCTGCGGCTTTGCTGTTGAGCAATTCAATCGTCCCGTTTTCACCACGGCGGAGTTGTCCATCGTCCCCGTAGACGACATCGCCTCGGAGAGCAGGTTCCGGTAAATCGCTCTCGTAGATGCCGCGGATACCGTTTTCAAAGCAGATTTCCGCCATACACAGGTCTTCAGTTCTCACACGACGCTCCCAACGATCGGTTTTGCGTCCGACCTGACCAATCAGCCACAACGGATCCGGATCGCCGAGGATGTAGCGCATTTCGTCGATTTCGTGAGTGCCACGGTTCAAAAGC
This sequence comes from Candidatus Poribacteria bacterium, assembly GCA_007571305.1. GTDB lineage: Bacteria > Poribacteria > WGA-4E > WGA-4E > WGA-3G > WGA-3G. The sequence goes on from RKRR01000147.1 coordinate 9,257, forward strand.
CCGTGTCCATCACGGCGGAGCATCGCTTGCGGTTGACCGATTGCGCCTTCTTGGATGAGGCGGCGCGCCTCACAATTTTGGGGACTGAAACGCCGCTGGTGCCCAACGACTAACTTCACATCGTGTTTCTCACAGGCATTCATCATGTCCTGTGCATCACCAACCGAAGCCGCCATCGGTTTTTCGGTAATAACGCCGAGTACACCACTTTCCGCCGCAGCGACCGTCGGCTCGGCGCGGACACTCTGCCATGTCGTAATACTGACGATGTCCAAGTCCTCTTTCTCGCACATTTCACCGAAATCGGTATAGTGCGTTGGGAGAGCTAATTCTTCCGCAAATTTCGCCGCCGACTCCGCGTGAATGTCTGAAGCCGTGACAACTTCGGCACGACCCGTACTTGTCCAATTACGCGCATGGGAACGTCCCATGCCACCGCACCCAATAATTCCGATACGATATGTCTTGTCAGCCATCTGTTTTACCTTATCCTAAAAATAGATTATAAAGCTCACTTTAGCACAAATTGTGTGTTAAGACACGCGAATTTTGTCGGAGTTAGGGCATTCAGTTCTTCTGTAGGAGGGAACTCCGATTCCGAATACATTTTTCCCAGCCGGATAGGTGCGGTTTTCCAGCGGCACCAGACATCGTTAGCACATTACTGAATTAATTTTTGCTTCCTCATCAGAGTTTGTTGCACCGGCTTTTGTCCCCTATCTCTAGTTCACTTTCAATTTACCCCACTGCGTTGTCTTTTTTTTCTTTGCAGACACCTCAAGTGTTCCAGGAGTCCATTGCGGGAATAGGTCAGCTGCGGGATGTGTTGTGAGCTGCGTGAGCGTTCCACTTGTAAGGTGATAACGATAGATATCATCATTGCCGAGTTCCTGAGTTATCAGACCTATAGCGTCCCCGGATAAAAATATCTCAGTATTGTTTATCCAACAAAATGCTCCAGGGCGAAATCCCTTTGGAAGTGGCTGACGTTCCGTTCGTTTTTCCGCAAGATGATGAAGCAATAGGCTGCTATCTTTGATAACAAGATCCGTATCTGGGTTGCCTTCATTTACTATAATATCAAATCTATCTTCAACAAACATGAGACGCTTTCCATCCGGGGACCAGCGAGGGTACATACGGATAAGCAGGATATTAGGATCGGCATTCGGTGGCAAAAGGGGTTTTTCTCCTCGCCCATCTGATCCGACAATGTGGATGTTCTTTTCTAAAGCAGGTGTCTTTTCAAAAGCGATAAAACGTCCATCTGGAGAGATAGCTGATATAGTTATTTTCTCAACGCCTCGGAACGGCCGTGTTACACCACTCTCTATATCCATGAAAGAAAGCCGATAAGTCCGCTTATCAAAATCCCATGTTGTGAGTGCCAACTCCGATCCATCTGGCGTGAAGAAATTGAGCCACTGAGGTGAATGTGCTTCATCATTTGTTAGAACCTTTTTATGACTCCCATCCGCGTCCATGAGAATGACTTTCGAGATTATCTGCCCATCTTGCATGCTGCTGCGCAGAAATGCAAGTGTTTTGCCATTAGGTGCCCATACAGGGAGAAAATCATTAGCAGGATTTTTCGTTATTCTGCGAAGATGACTGCCATCATCGTTCATGATGTAAATTTCAGAATTACTATCGCGCTTGGAATAAAATACGACTTTGGTGTGTACTGCGGTGGCAAAAAGCAAGAAAACAAATGAGAGAAAAAAAATTTTCTTCATATAAACATCCTTTCTACTAAGTAGAGAGCGAGGCGTGAATGTCCTCGCTCAGAACTCCGTAGAATTAGTCGATAGTAAAAGGCACATCATATTCCGCGTGCCATCGAGCTTTCAGTAGGTGTTGATGACGATCTCTTGCCTGAATATCGGTATAAGCAGTGAAAAGGTGAGGTCCCCGTCGAAGTCCACGAGTCGAAACGCTCTGTTGATAGGTATATTCGTTCCAATAGTAGTTGGCCCACCCATCATAGTAAGGCTGTAGCCTTTTCGAAAGAACCCTGATATTCCTGTTGGTAACGTGAGTTTGAAAAAGGTTTCACCCGTAGTTCCTTTTGCAAAATATAGCACAAACTCACTGGTTATGCTACAATCATCCCCTTTTCCAGACAGGAAAAGCGTTTAAAATGGCGAATCAGTCACGATGATGAAAAAACAGGTCAAATTTTTTCAAAAGATGGAAAAGGGATGTAAGGCCGCCGCAAGATGCCCTCCCCTCTTTTCCCGTATCTTGTTCCAAAAACAACTTGGGTATAAATCCCTAACATGTAGCATTTTTGACACAACCCTTTCGAGCAAGAACCCTTGTATCTATTATATTTGTAACAGATATGCAATTGGCATCGTTTATGCTATAGAGTGAAATAAACCTTTACAGACCCGCAACAAAGATTTGTGAAGGAATAAGGAGACGGAAATGGAAAAGTTAATCGTCAAAGGCGGTACCCGGCTTCAAGGAACGATTCCAGTCAGCGGTTGCAAAAACGCAGTTCTGCCTATTGCTGTCGCCGCTGCAATTCTCGGCGATGGGATCAGTGTACTCCACAACGTACCAAATCTAACAGACGTAAAAACCCTTGGTGCTGTGTTAGAAAGACTCGGTGCTACAATAAAAATAAAAAAATCCTCGCTCTATATTGAACCCATAAACCACTTACAATACGAAGCACCTTACGAACTTGTGCGAAAAATGCGCGCATCTATCTATGTCCTCGGTCCGCTCGTGGCGAAATTAGGGAAGGCAAAAGTCTCATTCCCCGGCGGATGTGCCATTGGACCGCGACCCATCGACTTGCATATCCGAGGCTTAGAGCACTTAGGAGCAGAAGTCACAGTCGCAAGCGGATACATCTACGCACAAGCGGAACGTCTCACGGGTACAGAGATGTACCTCATGGGACGGCACGGGCCCAGCGTCGGGGCAACTGCCAATGTTATGATGGCTGCTACTTTGGCTGAAGGCACCACGGTTATCCGTGGAGCGGCCCGTGAACCCCATGTCTCTGACCTCGCCCATTTCCTCAATGCGATGGGAGCAGATATAGAAGGCATCGGCACTTCTGTCTTGACAATTCACGGAGTCAAGCAACTGCGTGGAACCGAACACACTGTTATATCCGACGATATTGAGGCTGGTACCTTCATGGTCGCAGGGGCTATTACCAGAGGTGATATTTATGTCGAGGGTATCACACCGGAACAAATTCCCGCCATTTCAGAAACACTCACTGAAGCAGGTATAGAGTTAGATTGGGATGATACTGGTGTCCGTGTTACAACACCTCGCGAGATCAGAGGTATTGATATCACTACAGAACCTTTCCCCGGTTTTCCGACAGATATGCAGGCACAAATCATGGGATTGCTCTGCCTTGCATCCGGGAGCAGCGTCATCACAGAAAACGTACACACAGATCGCTATATCCACGCAGCCGAATTGAATCGGATGGGCGCGGACATCATGCTCGATGGCAGCAAAGCAGTGATTAACGGCGTTTCCACACTCAGTGGTGCCCCAGTGATGGCTTCCGATCTACGTGCTGGTGCTGTCCTTGTCGCTGCTGGCATGGCAGCCATCGGCGAAACGACCATATCACGGATCTATCACATCGATCGCGGATATGAATCTATCGAGGAAAAACTTAATAACGTCGGTGCGAATATTAGAAGAGTCAGAGATAACGGCGAAGAAGTTTAAGGATTTTCGTGACCAACGAAGAAGAAGGGTTATCCAAGGATGTTACAAATTGTCGAGACAGGGACCCAAGAATCTGATAATTTTCTCTCAAAGTTGAAGGCACGCGGTAGACTAACAGATGAAGGTATCTTAAAGGTAGTCCGGCGTACTTTGAGTGATGTGCAAGCGGAAGGGGATAAAGCGGTTGTCCGATATACACGCAAACTCGACGCATCACGTATCTCAGTAAAGGAACTAAAGATATCACGAGAAGAATTTGGGGAAGCGTATTTAGAAGTACCATCTGAATTTATAGACGCAATCACGCATGCGAGAACAAACATCGAAAAATTCCACGAGAAACAGTTACGAAGTTCATGGATGTCAACGGAACCCAACGGTGTACTACTCGGACATCTGATTCGCCCATTAAGACGGGTTGGTGTTTGTGTTCCAGCCATCAGCCAACTTCTCGTCTCTTCATTGCTGATGAATGTCATACCCGCTACAGTTGCTGGTGTTGAAGAAATCGCCGTTTGTATCCCTCCAATGCGGAATCGGGAGATTAACCCTTATATGCTGGTTGCCGCCGCAGAATGTGGTATCCAAGAAATTTACAGATGTGGCGGAGCACAAGCCGTCGCCGCGATGGCATACGGCACGAAAACTATTCCATCTGTGGATAAAATTATCGGACCGGGGAACCTCTATGTCCAATTTGCCAAGAAAGAGGTATATGGGCATGTGGATATAGACAAATTAGCAGGTCCGAGCGAAATTCTTGTCATCGCCGACAATACAGCTGATCCAGACTACGTCGCCGCAGATCTCATCTCACAAGCGGAACATAAATCTGATTCTGCCGCAATCCTGATTACCCCTTCGCTTGGGTTCGCCGAACAAGTTAAATCAGCTATCGAGGTTCAGGGTAAAGCCTTACCTCGCCGTGACGAACTTACACAAGCATTTGCAAACTTCGGTGCCGCGTTTATCACCGCCAATCTATCCGAGGCGTTCACCCTCGCCAACGAAATCGCACCGGAACACCTTGAACTTCACATCGAAAACCCATTCGATTGGCTCGGAGACGTGCATAATGCAGGGGCTATTCTTATAGGTCCCTATTCGCCAGAAGCCGTTGGAGATTATATTGCAGGACCAAACCATGTCTTACCGACAGGGACAGCCGCACGTTATGCCTCACCACTCAGCGTTGACGATTTCCTAAAGAAGTCAAGTCTCATCTCGTACACCAAGGCAGCTTTAGAGGAAGTTACACCAGCAGTTGTTAAATTGGCTGAAGTGGAAGGACTCGAAGGGCACGCCGCCGCTATGAAAATCCGATTTGAAAAAGATTAATCCCACCCGCTACTGGGAAGCGGGACCTACGTCGCCCTATAACCTCTAAGCCGTCGTCTACTTCACCTATATGTTGTTATGGGAGATACACGAGATGTTTATGATTCCTTTTAGTCTACTGTTCCACCTTTCCGATCCCGACATATCCCATGAGAGAGCCATTTTGCCTCCTGTCGCGACGTTCTCAATTGTCGGATATGACGCAGAAACCGGTGCTCTTGGGATCGCCGTGCAATCCAAATTTTTCGCAGTCGGACCGGTTGTGCCATGGGCAGAGGCAGGCGTTGGGGCGATTGCAACCCAATCTTGGGCAAATACAACCTTCGGTCCGAAAGGTTTAAAACTGCTCAAAAGCGGACTCTCCGCTGAACAGACTTTAGAACGCCTCATCGCTGATGATTTGGGACGTGCGAGGCGACAGGTAGGTATCGCGGATGCAAAGGGCAATGTCGCTAACTATACAGGCGATGAATGTAACGAGTGGGCAGGTGCCGTCTCAGGAAAGCACTACACAGTCCAAGGTAACATCCTCGCTGGTGAAGCGGTTGTCAAAGCAATGAGCAAAGCATTTGAGGAGACAGACGGCGAATTGGAGGATAAATTAATGGCAGCACTCTTTGCGGGGCAAGAAGCAGGAGGCGACACACGTGGACAACAGTCAGCCGCTCTGCTCGTCGTTCAAGAAGGGAGTGGCTATGGGGGATTCAATGATAGGTACATCGATCTACGGGTGGATGATGCCGAGAAACCCATCACAGAACTTCAGAGGTTATTAGAAATTCACAAAAAATTAGTGTCACGGTAATCCCACCTTTTCGATTCCGACTTTAAAGGGGAGACCATCCTTTGAAAACTGATAGTTGATGGTTATTCGATCGATTCGTCTAACACAAGTAATGGACGTTTAAAACGCGAACGAATGCCGTTTGCTGTGGCTAAGACGACCGGTGAACTTATAATCCAACGTTCCAATTTCCGCTTTCCGGGAATATCGCTGATGATAATTCCTATCAGTATTGTCAAAACACCTTGTCCCGGTAAGGGTATCTGAATAATCCCGACCACAACAAGGACGACTGCCAGCAGGTTTTTTAAGCACTTAAGACCTATCCGTAAAACGGGGTGTCTGATGCGACTCGGCCCCCTATTCGGCAAGAAATAGTCAGATGGCAAGTAAACAATAACCAGCGTGCAAAAGAGGATGCTAACGACAAAACTCGCTACAGAGACACCAATCAGCATCGCTCCGTACGCCCTTAGCCATTCAAAGAGAAAGTAACTGTAAGATTTTAACATGTCTATAAACGCCAAAAAAGTCTGCAATTGATCACAATTCATCGACGCGAAACAGCTCCCCCATCAACAGTCATAATATCACCACTAATATAAGCGGCTTCATCAGAGGCAAGAAACAATACTGCACCGATATAGTCCCACACCGTTGCCCCTCTTTCAAGCGGAGGCGCGTCCGGTGAAGCAGTCGGTAAATCCGGTAAGGTATCATCTTCAGGGAGGTTTTGTGAAGCATTCATACCAGTGGGCGCACCCCCCCCGGGTGCCACAGCATTTACAGTTATGCCATGCGGACGAAGCTCCAGTGCAAGACTTCGCGTGAGCCGATTCAGGGCGGCTTTACTCACACAATAACTCAGAACACCGACATGAGATTCCTCGGCAAAAATAGAAGAGTTGTTAATGATACGTCCACGTATGCCTTGAGCTATCATCACTTCAGCAACCGCCTGTGCGCAGAGCAAGCATCCCTTCACATTCACAGCCATCACCTTGTCAAACAGTTCCGGTGTTACCTCAAGCAACGACTGTCGACCGAGAATTCCGGCATTATTGAAGAGAATATCGATCCGTTTAAATGACTGCACTGCAATCTCAACGGCTTCCTGAACTTCCTCAGACACGGTGACATCTAAGGCAACTGCAATAGCCTTTCCACCCGCGGCGCGGACTTCAGCGGCAACAGCATCTGCGCTTCTTCCGCCTGCAACAACGACGGAAGCACCCTCACGAGCGAATGCCAAACACGCCGCTCTTCCAATACCTAAAGGTCCACCGCCACCTGTTACAAATACAACTTTGTTCTCAAAACGCATCGATTTCTTCTCTTTCATACAATTCCTGTTCTTTGTTCCTCATGTATTATAACCTAAGTTGCCAGTGATGTAGCATAACCTGTTAGGTTGTGCATCTTCGGGCCGAAAATCACACGGAATACACCAAACTTTTCCCAAAACTGAAGGATTTTCGCTGAAAACGGGTGTTCGTATATCTGAAATCCTATAGATAGCAAGTTGGGTTATTATAACTCGAGTTGCTACTTGTAGAAAATCCTTCAGTTTTCTGTGAAAGTTGAGGCATCACGCCTTCCTCACTCCAACGGAGCGATATGTCTATAGGAAAATCTTGCGCTTTTCCTCAGCTCCAAATGAAAAAATATGTATTAGGAAATCCAGACTTGAGCCCCAAACCGGTAGGCGCGGTTTCCTAACTGCACCGGATTCTACAAAACTACACAGTCATAGAACATTCTGAATATTCTGCCAGATGATGCTTTTCAAGTTTAGGAAGAAACCTGAATCCTGATAACATTCTATCATAACGTCCGTTCTCTATGCAAAGTTTCACACGATTTAAAGCAGAAAGAATGTGGTCATCTCAGCGCACTATCAGGGTGATTTATTTTTCGGTTTTTGGTATGATATTTTTCAGAGTTGCTAATATATTGATATAAACAGAAGTCGCGCGACTGTTCACGCGATTTCTGTTATACTTCACCCTACAAATAACCCATTTCTTTCAGGTGAATCATGACGAGACCTGAAGCTTATCACTGCCGATTAAAACGAAATCACGCTGAGCGCACTGCAAATTTCCCTTGACAAATACGAATGAAAACACTATGATAGTCAATGAGGCAGCGTAAAATGTTGAAATTCAGGCATAATTTCACGTTTTATGAAGAAAAAGGAACTCTTATGGTGGAACACCCCTCAAAAGCAATTCGTTGGTGGCCCCTTTGGATTGTCATCATCTTAGCTATTTTAGGTACGCTGGTGACATGGATTTCGGACGCGGGCCATCGCCAAGACAAGATTCTTTTAACAACTATGATTGTCATCGGCACAATCATTTTGGGCATATTATGGCTGTTATTCTTCTCAGAGATGAGATGGCGAATTAGGCTGCTTGTACTTGCGGTACTCGCCTTGGGCGTTTTTCTCAGCAATAATCTATTCCAATTCAAAGGCTTCAGCGGCGACCTCGTCCCAATATTTGAACGGCGTTGGCAGGATGGGCAAACGACCCACCAACGCAATTCTGCCAGCCTGTCGGGCCCCGAAATATCCACGACGGACTATCCACAATACCTCGGACAACATCGAAATGGTGTCGTAGCTACCACGAAGTTGAATCTTGATTGGGCATCCTCGCCACCGAAGCTAGTATGGCGGCGACCTGTTGGCGCAGCTTGGTCAGGATTCGCAATCGCGGGTAACTCAGCAATTACGCAAGAACAAGAAGACGACTGGGAAAAAGTGGTCTGTTATGAGTTACATACCGGCGACGTAAAGTGGAGCCACCAAGACGGCGCGAGATACAACACGCCTCTTGCGGGGCTCGGACCGCGAGCAACACCAACGATTTCTGACAACAGAGTTTATACCCTCGGTTCAACAGGGATTCTCAATTGTCTCGACTTTGAAACCGGAGAACAACTCTGGACGACCAATATCTTTGAAGAGCACACGGCAGACACACCACCTTGGGGCGTAAGTATTTCGCCACTCGTCGTCGGTGAACTCGTTGTCGTCAGTGCTGGTGGCGCAGTTGCATATCACAGAGAGACCGGCAAAATTGCTTGGGTCGGATACAGGACCAAGAGCGGTTACAGTTCACCGTTCCTCACAACCCTTGCAGGTGTAGAGCAAATCGTGATTTTTAACCAAGGTCTCGTCACTGCACATGACCCATTGAGCGGTGAACTCCTATGGATGCAACCCTGGCCCACCCCCTCGGTGGAATGTGTATCGCAACCAGTCCCGCTACCTGACGATAAACTTCTTGTCTCAAGCGGCTACGGTGTCGGTGCCAAACTGTTCCAAATTTCTCGTAACTCGATGGGCGAATTCAACGTCTCTACTCTATGGGAAACTATCTACTTAAAAGCGAAATTCACGAATATCATTTACTACAACAACTATCTGTATGGATTGGACGATGGGATTTTTGCTTGTGTGAACCCAGCCGATGGCACGCGTCAATGGAAACGAGGTAGATACGGACATGGGCAGACTCTTCTGATTTCCGATGTTCTCCTCGTCTTGACCGAATCCGGCGAAGTTGTACTCGTAGATCCCAATCCAGACACCCATATAGAACACGCACGTTTTACAGCAATAAAGGGTAAAACTTGGAATACCCCCGCACTTGCCGGTGATTACCTCCTCGTTCGAAGTGATCGCGAGGCGGCGTGCTATCAGTTACCAACTATTAATACCGATGTTAATTCCTACACTGAGTGATTCTACAACTCAGATGTATGCTGGCACTCATAAATAACATTCCATTTATTTTTTAGGGAAACAGGAATGAGAAAGGAATAGACGACGGAATGCTTAGATATATACGAACGTTATCCCCTCTCCTAATCTGTTGTGCTATTGCCTTATTATTTCCTGTAGGTAGCGCACCAGCGGCAACATATTCGAGCATCCCAAGTAAATTCCGAGGAACAATTGATTCGCCTTTAGAAGAAAGGTTCGAGCTCTATATCAAAAACCGGCGGAGTCGCCGGGTCCTATCAACAACAGATCGGACGAGTTTCTTCGTCTATGACATTTCAAAAAACAAAAAGCTGGTCTCGATCAACGAAGATCGGCGGATGATGGCAGCCTCACTGATTAAGAACTTTGTTATGCTCGCCTATTTTCATGAAGTTAGACACGGCAGACAAGTCCATACTGCTGTAAATAGGAGTCATCTGACAGCAATGATCCAGCGGAGTTCAAATCCATCAACCAACTATTTTATTCGATTACTCGGCGGACCAGCACAGGTAACCCGGATACTGGAAGCCAATTATCCCTATTTTAAGCAGACCCGAATCGTCGAATACATACCTCAAGGGGGACGGACTTACAAGAATATGACCTCCGCACGCGATCTTGGCACGTTTTTTCTGCAATTGTGGCAAAACAAGTTTCCTCACTCGGAAAAAATGAAGTGGTACTTCAAACTCAAGAATGGGGATTACATCTTTAAAAATACCTATATTCCTTCATCAGTGACGGTTTACAACAAAACAGGAACTGTTTACGGGTTGGTAGGAGACGGCGGCGTATTAGTTTTCCAAGATCCGCAAGGCAAACTCAGACCTTATATCTTTGTTGGGTTGATGGAGGACAGAACGAAAACGAACCGAAGAAATCGCTGGCAGTCCTTTTCTACTTGGAGAAATCAGCGTACCTATATCTTGCGGAGACTCTCAGAACGCGCCTATAAGTATATCTACGAAAACCACTATGGCGGTAGACTCGCCCGCCGCTAATTATTGCTGTAAGGGAACTCCATGCGACGCATTGTTGACATCGGCAGACGCATTGAACTCATACCCATTGATCCGCACTTCCATGATATTACTATTGGCCTCTATCGCCAGCAAATTGTCGATCCAACGACTGGAACGGATTTCCCCGCTTTCCTTGTCCATACCTATAGCCAGATGATAGGTGCCGCCGAGAGAATTGAGGAAGTCGCACGAACAATGCAAACACTCGGTGGTCTGCTCAAAACTCCCGAAGGTCTGCTCTGTTTCCCTTGTAAAAACCCGCATGAAGCCGCATGTCGCCGCGTTTTTTTAGAGGCATGCAAATTCGCATCAAACACCCATACCGAACCCCGCCCTTTAAACATACTGGATAAAAAATCCAAACTCACCATCACTGTCGATGCAACTGGAAACGGTATCTATCAGGTGAGCGCAAATGGTGAAGGCAGAGGCGCGGCGCGGCGGATATCAGCAATTGCGGGCGGCTTGATGAAACTTGGCGAAATGGGAAGTGTCGAAACCGATAACAACGATACTGTCCGCTTTGACTGTGGGCATTCCCACGACGCACTTGTCGGACTCCTGTTGATTCGTGCTCCGAACGTCAGGATCACTCTGCGCGAAGAGGAAATGAGTGCTTCACGAGGGGTCCTATCCGCTCCGAGCCAACAGACCTAAACTCTGTTTGTAGTAGGAAAACCATTCACGGAAGAGGAATTCGGATCAATCTGCTCTTTAGAGATCTACGCATTCGCCAAGCAATAAACGCCCAGGAAAATTGAAGGAACTTAAGGATGCACAACCAAACCGTTAAACCGATGACAGGTCGTGAACGGGTACTCGCAGCGCTTAACAATGAACCAACCGACCGAACACCTGTCTGTAATCCGACCTCCGTCGCGACTGTTGAACTGATGGATCTCGTTGACGCGCCCTTTCCACAGGCAAATCGAGAACCTGAGCTCATGGCACGACTCGCTGCTACCGGATACACGGAACTCGGGTTCGATACCATCATGCCCGTCTTCACCATTATCCAAGAATCGAGTGCACTCGGTTGCAAAATTCAATGGGAGCAGAAGGATAACTGGCCCACAGTGAGAATGCGGGAACCGATCTGGGAAAATGCTGATGATATTGTTATCCCCGACGATTTCTTGACCCATCCAGATACCCAGTGCGTCTTGGAGGCGATTAAAATCCTGAAGAAAGAATACGGCGATGAAGTCGCCGTCATCGGGAAAACAATGGGACCCTGGTCACTCGGCTACCACTGCTTCGGGGTTGAACCCTTCCTGTTGCTCTCGCTTGACGATCCCGGTAAAACGAAACTTTCACTCGATCGGATGAAAGAAGCCACTGTGCAATTCGGGGTCGCACAAATCGAGGCAGGTGCGGATGCCCTGACCCTCCCCGACCATGCTACAGGCGATCTCGTCAGCGGCGAATACTACCAACGCTACCTCCGGGACCTCCACATCGAATTTGTTGACCGTATCCCTATTCCTTTGATCCTGCACATCTGTGGACGTACTGTTGACAGAATGGAATACATCGCACAAACCGGCATGTCCGCCTTCCATTACGATTCTAAAAACGAACCACAAGAATCTATGGACATTGTTCAGGAGCGCATTGCCCTTGTCGGCAATATCAATAACCCTGAGACGCTGTTTTCTAAAGAACCGGAAGATGTCAAAGCGGAGGTCGTAAAAAACCTTGATGCCGGAGTGCCACTCATTGGACCCGAGTGTGCTATTCCACTTCAAACGACTATTGAAAACTTGCAAGCGATTCCCGAAGCGGTTCAAGAGTGGCACCATGCGCAAACATAAACCAGCTGATAAAAAAATCACCTTTTTATTTTTAGCGACCTGTTTAATCCTGACCAATTTAACTGTAGGCTACACACAAGAGATAAACCTTGATCACTTGAAAGCCTCTGATGTCAATGTTGATGGAGTGGTGAACATTCTTGATCTGACACTCGTTGCCGCAAATCTCGGCACGACACCTACTGCAGATCAAATTCTTAACCCGGATGTCAATAGTGATGGCACCATCAATGTCCTTGATGTGACGCTCGTCGCGAGCCATTTTGGTAAGAGATCCGGTATTCCGTATGAAGTCAAGGATGCGACTTTTGACAACATCGTCTTGGGTTCTGAATTGCCTATTGTGGTAGAATTTAAAGACGATACCTGACGATTCTGCATAATGATGAGACCGGTGGTCGCAGAAGTCGCATTGGAATACCGCGAGATCTTCAGCTTCGTCAAATTGGATGTAAATACCCAACCGAAGAAAACCGCTGAATATCACATTCGTGGAACCCCCACCTATATCGTATTCAAAGGTGGAGAAATTATCCAAGGCTTTGTCGGAGCAATGCCTAAGGGTGAATTGGTACAACGAATCCTTGGTATCTTAGAGATTGAAGAAACTGAATAAAGTTACGGAATTAGTCGTTTTGGACTTAAAGCGGAGCAGGACATATTGCAAGGGACATCACAGGGCCAAGCCAGCTCACGAGTTTGAGAATAATACACAATTTTAGGCAAAATGTCAAGTTTTCATTTTCTTAAGTCCAAAACGACTAATCCTGTCAACTTTTTTTATAGTAGATTCCGTAATTACTTGGACACTTGTAGCGGCGTGTGAACTCTGAAGTGATATGTTCTGATGGCACCGCCTAACAGGCTATGCTACAAGTGTGAATTTATTTTCGAATTCTACTATAAACTCACGTTAGACTAGATTATAGACGCTTTCGGATCCACTCAACCCAACCTACGGAGCTGACAACCGCCCGCTATTTCGCCGATGGCTGATTGCTATAAAAACCGAGAAAAACGATGTCTCGTAACCCTCGGAAAAGTCGTCGCCGGACCCTGAAACGGCTTTTTGCCCAACTTTCGATATACTTCACCGCATCACGCGGTACGAGTTGCGTGAAACGGCACGGCTTCCGGATGAATAAAGGGGGACCCCATTGAAATAGATGGAGTCCGAAACGGAGTTGCTGGCGCAACGTTTTTGGCAATTGCTGGACGAACGAATCAATCGCGATGATGGGGATATCCAATGCGGTATCGCCTGGAACTCCCACCATATACGCGCATACTGATTTCAAGATATCGTGTTCAACTTCGGTAAAAAAGTAGGTGGCTTTTGGAGTTGTTCTAAACATTGGATAACTTGTTTGATTGTAATAGAGATCTGCATAATTCTTGTGCCTCTATCATCAGTTCCGCTTCGCAGGGACGAATTTCCAACACTGTTAAGACATCGGATGGAATCTGCTTGAAGAGTTCATCCCACTCCAAGTCGCCAGTCCCGGGTGGGTGATACGCCTCGAGCGCTTGCAGATCGTGGAGATTCACGCCGACGAGATGCTCCGCATACTGATCGACCCATCTATCTGCCCAGCACACGCCAAGTTTTTCTTGTAGTGCAGCATGCCCTATGTCGTGCCAATAACGCATCGGACTACCGTAAAACTCTGCAAAGAACAATCCAACCTCATCAAAATTCGGAATTTGGTAATAGTGTGGGCGATTCTCAATAGCGATACAGAGTTCCATCTTCAGAGCGGATTCGTTGAGTTCATCGAGGCTTCGTAACACTGCGTCTTGGTGTCTCGTCTCCTTACGTTTCCGCCACTCTGTGGCTTCGGTCACTTTTTGCTCGAAGGCTTCAAACTCACGTTCACCATAATTGTATAGGTCTCTCATCAAATAGGACCTGTCGTAAGTGTCGACTTCGCCGAGGTGGAGGACTACAATTGGCACCTCTAATTCAACAGCAAGTTCCATCGTTTGGACAGTGCGGCGGACAGCCTCCAGTCGCTCGTCTGTATTGAGACTGGAAAGTAAAATTTTGTCCTGCTCTGCCTCTACTTGCGATGTTCCGGGTAGAATAGGACAGAAGTTATGGATTGAACAAGGAGGATTTTCGCGGAGATACGGCTTGAGTTGCTCTACCTGATCGGGTGTAAGATGTCTGCTAAGTTCGAGCGTTTCAAAGCCGAGGTTTTTGAGTTCATCGAACAAGGCGGCACCGTCTTGTTGCTTCAAAGCGTTCCACATTGTTGAAATTGCTAACATTTTTAATGGCTTTCAGAAATCGGCTTTCAGCGGTCAGTCCAGAAAACGTTATCGTAGATAGAACGTTTGCAACCCTTACACGTCCTATTGATGGCTCACGGCTGACGACTGATGACTATTCTACAATAACTTTTCGGCCCTCAATCTTCAGTTTCCCCTGTGCGTACCATTTAATAACCTTGGGGTAGAGTTTATGCTCTTCAACCTGAATCCGATTGTGTAGACTCTCCTCGTCGTCCGTATCCAAGACAGGGACGGCCGACTGTGCGATGATAGGACCCGAATCTACATCCTCATCAACGAAATGCACAGTGACACCGGCGATCTTCACACCGTATGCCAATGTATCAGTGATAGGATGCGCCCCCGGAAATGCTGGTAAGAGCGTCGGGTGGACATTGATAATCCGGTTCCGGTACTTTTGCACAAAGGGAGGTCGAAACAGCTTCATAAAGCCCGCAAGGACTATTAATTCAACGGCATAATGTTCTATAAGTCTTGAAATTTCTGCGTCAAAATCAAGGCGACTTTCATAATCCTGAGTTCTGACAACGTGTGTTGGTATACCAGCACGTTTCGCTCGTGTAAGAGCATAAGCCTTACGCCGATCACTGAGTACAACTGCGATGTCAATATCACTCGTCTTGTCTTGATGTAGTTGCTCAATCAGGGTTTGCAAATTGGTTCCGCTCCCTGAAACAAGAACTGCAATTTTCATATTTTTTATGATTGGGCTCAGATATCAAAGCGTTAAAAAACTTTACCAATATGAATTGTTTGTGGTGTGTCCTTCTGGAATAGGTACCCAGACACCACCAGTTTTATTCGCCACTTGTTGTTGAAAATCATCATAGGTGCCGACAACACTCACAAGGATATCTTTTTCCTCTAAGATGTGGATAATCGCAAGTGCCGAGTACTCGCCCTCTGCGGGTTCATCTGTAATCAGAATGAAATAGGGTTGTGCCTTCGGGCGGAGTTTTAGCCGTCGCAATCCTTCCGCTACAGCGTCCAATAACATCTCATTGTCTTGGCACGGCAGTTCAACGATTTTCCGAACCTGTTTGAGCGTTTGCGGCGGATTGAAAACGTTGACAATGTTCACAGCGGCACGCGATCGGAAACGGACCACACCTATCTGATAATCTATGAGCGCGTTATCCAAATTACGAGCGAGAATATCAAGCTGCTTTAAAAAATGCGGCAGTTTATCGCCCATACTTTTGCTACTGTCAACGAATAGGATAATATCGACTGGAATATTGCCACTCAGTTGCAGCATAACATCTCCAACTTTCGTGACATCTGTCCATTGGGCTTGGCGCAGCGACATTGCTTTATTTCGCGGGTGCGTCGGGACTTTGGGGCGTTGGGCCGTTTGCTGTCTCGGTTCTTCAGGAATGACATGCCACTTGCCACCGGTTTCATAAGCAAGTCTTTGGTGCTCAGTGAGCGGAAGTCCAAGCACATTCACATAAATACCGAATTCTCGGCAGTATGCAATTACATCCTCCACCTCTAATCCCTCACGACTTGTGAAATGTTCATCGGTAACAAGAATAAAATGTCTTTTGGATGTAGGGCGGAATCGGAGTTCTTTGACAGTCTGAACGACAGCATCCAAGGCGTTTTCATCCTGTTGTACCTGGATCGCTTGAAGGGTACGTTTGTAGGTGGTGAGGCTTTTTGTTAATTGGACAACTTTGATTCTATTACGGTTCCTATTCGCCCAAAATTCTGTCACACCGAGTGCATAATTTATTTTTGAGGCTTTGTAGACATCCACCATCTCACCCAAGTGTTCTACAACAGATTTGATATTATCCCTCATGCTCCCGCTGGCATCAATGACGAAAACTACGTCAATTGGACCTCCGTCACTGGTTTCGACAATTTCTTGGGCGAGCGTCTTCATAAGCATTGAAAACGGAACATGTGGCAATGCCTTCCGTTTTTCGTTAATTTCTGCCAACTGCGCTGCGGACAATCCTTCCTCTTCTTCTGTTATTTTAAGTGTTGAAATCTCTGGAGCGCGTTGAATTCTTGGTGGGCCAGAGCGTTTTACACCGAAGGTCGTATCTCCTGCAGGACTTGCGGCTTCTGTTTTCGACAAATCTCCTTCAATATCCTGAAGCGTACGGGTAGCCGTACTCACCTCGTTCCAGTTTTTTCTCGATAGATCTAAAGATGGTGATGGATTTTCTGCTTTAACGTCATCTTGCAAACTGCGACCTAAAGCCGGACGTGGCGTTTCAGTGTTCACTGTAACGGGGAGTGTGAGGGGGGACGGTGACTCCCCAGTACTGGCATGGAGGTTTGTAAAATCACGCTCAGAGGCGAGAAAACGCGGCGACACTTTTTTCAGTGGAGTTCTGGGGCGAGAGGTTTTTTCGACTGAGATAAGTTCCCCATCCAAACCCGCTTTCTCTGACGCTATCGGCTGATTCCGCACCACGACGTAAAACGTTGTAATCAAAAAAAAGAGGTGGAATATCAGCGAGATGAGCAACGCTCTACGAGTTACAGATGTCATTGGGTCTCCTTCAAGCCCTTACAGATTTTCTTAAGTGGATACGGTTTCATCGACAGCCTGCTTGAAACAGCGTGGAAAACATTTTTCCATGTGGACAGCAATGTCGCGTGTACTGACGGAACGTTTTTAAATAGGAGCATCGCCCTAAAGACACCACTTACTTCTGCTGGAGGTAGGTTGTGAGTAAACGTTTCGGCGGCTCGTGTTGTATGACCTCAAAGGAAATTAATTTTTCACCATCTAGTTTCTGTGTCTTTTTCAGTGCGTGCATCGCCGGACCGAATCTGTCGCTGGAGGACTGGTAAAGCGTCGCCCCCACCATCGTAAAAACAGCAAAGGTCAGCACAAATATGTAGACTGGACTACGCGTCCGAATGCTGTAGCGAAGCCTGTCAGTTAATGTTGAAGTGTATCGCGTCCACCCAAATGACGATCCAATGCGGTATGTGATGAGGGACCAAAGCGAGTCGTATGGTCTCTGGTATTTCGTTGCTGCCGATACGTGCTCCATGACACCGCTTAAAAAGTCAGCAGGAACTTTGATCTCACCACTTCGCCGTAGAAAATCATCTGTGTGTTGCAACCGCTGAACCTGATTGGCGCAGGTAGCACACTTTTTGAGGTGCCGTCGAATGAGGTGGCGTTTCCATGCAGGCAGTTCTTTATCGATGTAGGCTGAGAGTTCGGTTGGACTCACGAACTGCGCTTCACACGTCGAACCGTGAACATCTGGGAATTCGGTCTGTGTATATTTTCGCATTTTTTTCGTTCCTTGCGGTTCGTTGGTGCTTATTCCGCTATTCCTGCTTTGATGAGAAGTTTTCTCATTTTTTGCCGAGCACGGTGAATCAGTGTTTTCACAGCACCTACTGAGCATCCAAGAATTTTCGCAACATCTTCATATCGTAAGTCTTGATAGGTGACGAGCGTTAGTGCCGCGCGTTGATTTTCTGGTAACTGTGCGAGTGCTTTACGAATAATCTGTCTCTGTTCTTTTTTCTCCAAGAGCAAATCTGGCAGGTAACGGGTGTCCCGCATGATGTCGGCATGGTAGACATCCTCGCCTTCTTCAACCATATCTTCGAAAAAATAAGTGTTTCGACGCGTGCGGTCCCGAATCTCATTTCGGCATAAATTAGTGGCAATCGTATAGAGCCAACTTTTGAACGATGCCGTCGGCTCATAACGGTTCGCACTTTTGAAGACTCGGAGGAACGTTTCTTGGGAGAGATCTTCCGCGCGTTGATAATCATCAATGGAGCGGTGAATGTAGTTAATCAACGGGTTCTGATATCGCCGTACCAACAGCTCGAAGGCACTCATATCACCTTTACCACATTTCACCATCAAATCTTCATCCGAAACAAACATTTTTCATTTACCTTGCGGATAAGCGTCGGGATTTGTATCTTCGGGGCTTTCGTATTCGAGTTGCTTGCGCTGTTGTTTCGATCTACGTTTTTGGTGCTCATCTGCCACTTCCCCACGGATGGTGACCCAGGGGGATTTACGCGCTTTGGTCAAAATCCGATTGCAGTTTCAATTCAAGTTTAAGTCGCATTGCTGTTTTGTAAGCACTGACAGCTTCGCGCCGCTTGCCCTGAAATGTATAGACTGTCCCAAGTTCAGAATGCAACTCCGGATGGCTCGGTAGAAAACGAATGGCACGTGTGTAAACGTCAATAGCCTCGTCATAGCGTTTGAGCAAACGATACGTTGCTGCGAGATTGAGGTATGCCATTGCCTCACTCGGTTCGCACGTTATTGCCATTTTGTATGCATCTATCGCTTTTTCATAGTCTTCCAGCATGAAGTGCGCCAAACCGAGGTGAAAGTGTGCTTCAGCCGATTCGCGGTTATGCTGAATTACCTGCTGAAATTCCTCAATCGCTTTCGCGTAGTCTCGAAGGTTTAATGCCTCTGCTCCCTGTTTCAAGTGTTTAGCAGCGGTCTGATGTGCGTGAATATCGACACGTCCACGCTGGATGAGTTCTTTTTGCAACCCACTTGGGGACACCGAGGATTTTTCAGGTATTAAGGGACGTTCAGCATTGGTTTTGTTGTTTTTCATCACTCTTTTCCCATTAAGCGAACTCTGCTCTTGTATGTAACATCACCACGCGACACGGAACCCAATTACAAACTCTGCATACCCATTGCTAAAAAAATCGTAACTGGTACAGGTACTATAGTCGTGGTTGTAATACCAAGCACCGCCACACGCCACACGGAAATTGCCTTCATCGTCATAAGGTGTGTCCGTCCATTCCCATACGTTGCCAACCATGTCATAACAGCCAAACGGACTCATACCGTCTCTGAAACTAACAACTGGGGTTGTCGTTCCCGCTCCGAGTTCCGCGGTGTTGCACCGCGGTCTGTCAACTTCATAGCCCCATGGGAAGAGCCTATCATCAGCCCCGCGGGCGGCGTATTGCCATTCTGGAAACGTTGGCAGCCTGCCTCCGATATAACGAGCATAGGCTTCTGCATCTTCACATGTAACCCAGACGACAGGATGATCGCCCCTATTCGCTGGATATCTCCCATCTGTCCAATCCTGAGGGGGCGTGTGTCCTGTATCCTGAAGAAATCGATGGTACTGGGCATTGGTTACAGGATAGACTCCGATCTCAAACCCGTCTATCTCCAAGGGTGTGCACTCTTCGCCGATATAAGCTGCCCCTGTAGAAATATGAACGGTTGCATCCAATACCTGTAATGCAGCACCTCGGATATCCTCATCCTCGTGTGCAAGCGCATAACCAAGCGGAGAGATGACTTCCCCCACCGGCGGTGTTGTGAGTTGCGGCATCGCCTCCCAACCCAGTTCCGTGCTTAGCAGTAACCGGACGGCATCAGATAACGATTCGTCGAAGTGCCATGCCCAATAATCTTGACAGAGTTTTTTGAAGGTATCTGGTGTGTTACGCTCCGCCAGTGCAATCCGAGACGCACTCGACTTCGTGATATTTAGGACGTTTTTTGCCATAATACCGTTCGTGTGCCTCATGGATATTATGATAGCACAAAGAAATAATTATACGCAAGGAGAAGAGAACAAAAACTCGAGGGTATCGCGAGTAGGAGATCCTTCTCATCGTCTATTGTTGAATTGCCCCTTGTGGAATTGTCCCTACTCCAGGAATAACCGTCCGCCTCCCTCTTTCAATAACGCCCATCAGTTGTTTTTCATAGAAGGACAGTTCTGATAGTGGAAACTCCATTTCATAGAGTTTGTCATAGAACGCTCTGTCAACGTATGCGAACACACCATCAAAATATTTAATAACCCCTTCCTTACCTCGCCTTGCCAGGTTCTGCTGCAGAACGTCCCGAAGCAGGCCGCCAGAGGTGTGTTGATATTTTGTTTGCGTGACCTTCTTTACTGAATCATATACGTTGGCGAAGATAACAGTGTTGGCGTTTTTCCACACCATCTCTGCGTTATTTACGGTTGTTGGCATACCGTGTTTGTCAACGGCTTCTTCAATTATATTTTCGGCATTCATCACTGGTGTCAGGGGCACATAACCTGCTGTTCGCAATTGGTTATCTTTGAACGTATAGATGAGCAGACAATCGACACCATTGATTTTATGCTTATAGACGAGTGCGTTTTCAGTCCTTTCATACACTCGATTCCCGACTTCAGCCAGTTCAACCCGTTCCTGACTGAATCCCCAGCTCACTTCGCGGAAGGAGTGATTAACATCTTCGGAAAAAATGTCTAAAATAGAATGTGAAGCACAACCAGTGATCGCAATAATCAATATGCCTACCACATAGAAGTATAGGGCTCTATTCATTATATTTCTCATCGTTCTGCCTCCTACATTAACCCAAGCTGCTGCTAACGAATTTTGGGGTTTTTGTTTGCGTATTTCTGCGGATTTTAAGGTGGAAACTTACGTTATATTAACCCAAGCTGCTACTTTTCATTGAAAACGCTCAGGATCGGCAGCATTTCGTAGCGTAGGAGACCGTTGGTATCCTGCGTCCGAAGAGGCACAACCTAACAGGTGATGCTACAAATTAGCAACTTATATTATATTACGGATGCTACTTGTGAGTTCCGCTGTAGAGATACCTCGGAGGGTAGTTTCTTTTTCATAACGTGTTATTTTCATTCTTCTGAAACTTTCACTTTCCACCCAACCCCAAAATTGCTGGAATTTCTGTCAATGAAGCCACCTCGTAATCAGGGCGGGTTTCTGTCTCATTCGGTATCCCTTCCCGGTTGAGCCAAACGGAATGCGCGCCAGCGTTCCGCGCACCCGCAACATCATTTTCAAGTGAGTCTCCTACATGGAGCATCTGCGCGAGTTCACAACCTGCTCGCTGGGCAGTGGTTTCAAAGATTCTTCTATCTGGTTTCTCACTCTGCACATCTTGGGAAAAGACAACGAAGGCAAAATATCCCTCAAGCCCACAGCGTTCCGGGTACGTATTTCCATTTGAGAGCAACCCCAGTTTGAAACGTGATGCCAGAACACCAAAGGTCGGGATGACATCTGAGTACAACTCTATGTCTTCAAATCGGTGTTTCAAATATATTGCATTCAGATGTGCAGCGAGTTCTTTATTTGGAAAACCGGCATATTCAAGTGTTCTCTCAAATGCGCGCAGCCTGATTTCTTCAAGATTCCAGATTTTCCCCTTTACTTCTTCAGCAAATTGATTTCGGATTACAATCATCTCATCGACTGTAAGTTCTAAAACACGTTGGGTTGGAACCTGTTTTTGCAATGCCGCCAGCGTATGTTTCAGCGAATGACGCATGACCTTCCGAAAATCCCACAAGGTCATATCACCATCAAAAGAGACAACTGAAATTTGCAATGGTTTCTCCGTTACAAAAGAAGATTGATAATACTTTACTAAATGCCCAACGCAGCTTTCAGGCAAGTATCTATTTCCTGCATCGCTGTCTCGGAAAGACTGCCGATAACGCGAAGGATTAGCCTTTGATCCTGGGTGACAAGGTTTTCACATTGAACGATTGAATCAAAGCGAAGTTGTGTTTGCTGCCCTTCAAGCGTTGAGATGTCAATGAAGTATTGCGTGGATGCTCCAGTCCTTCGTTGAGGACTATTGGTGATGAGAGCCAAAATTGTATCGTCAAATCTTTGATTCCATACATCTGATTGCACCACAAGTGCTGGTCGTATTTTGCTTCCTGTGTGGTTGCTCTAAGAGAAATCCATCAAGACTATGTCACTACGTTGAACTTTCATTGTCCCTCCGCGGATCAAGTTCATTGTAGACATCCATCTCTGGATCGTCCCAACCGGCACGAAGCCCCGCTTGTATGAGGAGGTGTCGGCGTTCTTCCTCAGTGATCGGACCGTCGTAGTCTATCCCTTTTCGCATCCGTTCAAACGCTTCAACAGGTAACACAATATATTCTACATTTGTTTCTGGATCCACCAACCGGACAGGAGTCACCTGATAATCTTTGATCGCCTGTTGAATTTCTTTAGAAAGTGTTATCACTATTGCTTCTCCGTTATTGATACACCGATTGAGGCGTGGATCTGCGCAAACTTCCACAGTTCATTGGTCTTTTCCAAGACACCCGTCATCCGCATCACGAATTCCTCCAGTATGCCTTGCCATTTAAGCCGCCAAATCTGGCGCGTATAGAACCAAGCGACATCGTTCCGTTCCTGCACGTCAAGGTTAATAAATTCAATGCTGAAATCCTCCGTGCTCGCGACGTGGTTTCGGTAATACGCCGCGATTTCTGCGCTTCCCTCAACAACCTCGTCAGCATCAGTGCCGATCTTGATGTAGTATGAGACAGGAAGCATCATTGCAATGAGGGTTTCAGCATCACCAACAACAAGCGCGTCAAAATACGCTTTCACTGTATCATTCGCATTCCGCATCGTGAATTCCCGTGAGAGCATTCCACAAAGCAGTACTCATCTTTTCACATGCCTGCACGACAGTGGTATGTGAATATGATGGTAATGCACTGATACATTCAAGCAGTTTTTCCGCTTCATGTTCGTTGTGTGAATGCGTTTCAAAATATGGCTCTACCGATTTCGGGAGTTGATAGAACGCTTTTAAGCCCGTGAGTTTCGAGTGGGCAGTTGCCGGTTGCTGTGCCTCAAACGCATAGAGGGCACCGAGTGCAGTTGTAGGTTCCGAAAAGAGTTCGTGTGCCGTATCCACCAGTGCTTTGACTTGCGGAATTTGTGCTTCAGCAACGGCGGTGTCAAGTCCAGCAGCGAAGTCAGCCCACAAATCAATGTGTTCTATCTCTTCCGCTGCGGTTTCGGTTTCGTCGAGTGTTTCCCATCCTATCGGCACTGTAGAGATAAAAGCACCATACTCACGTGCATAGGAACGTAGCGTTTCGACCGGCAACTCGCCTGCACTCCACGCTTGGTAAAATGGATGATTGAGTAAGTTATAACCTGCGATTTTGCTGTCTAATGCTTGCTTGAAATCCATCAAAGTGGTTACTCCATTCCTTTTGTATAGATAAGACTCAACAATATGTCAATACTTCTACAGCAATTCTCGGTTTGCAAACGACACTGACTTTTCTATAACAAGTTTTCGGTTTGCAAGCTGCACCGAAAATGCTGTTCATAACATGCCTTTAGTATAGCATACAGCATGCATCGGTGTCAAACACAGGTTATCTATTTTTAGCATTAAAGAACATTGAAAGGGGCATCCACAAACCGCAAGAAACATTTAAAAATTCGTTTCCATTAAACCCAAAATCTGATATAATCATTAACAGGACTGGAGACGTTATTTGATAGAAAGGATTACTATGACAGAAGAACAGAAATTTATCTTCGATCTCAAAGGGTACCTGCTAATCCCTGAAGTATTAAAACCCTCAGAAATCGCGGCACTGAAAGCGCACATCGAGACTATCCGAACAGATCCTGAATCTTTGCCGCCACACGAACGACGGTTTCCAGGCGGCACGGCATCACTTTTAATTGATCATCCAGTCGTGATGGATATTCTCCACGAGATTTTAGGTGAAGTTCGGATGGAATCCAGTTGGTTCACCTACCGTACCGCTGGAGACAGCGGACCTCCACCGCACGGTGGCGTGCGGAATGTGAATCCAAACTTCAATTATCAGTGTCGAAACGGGAAGATATACTCTGCCCTGACGCGGGTTGTCTTTGAACTGAACGAAGTCGAAGCGGGCGAAGGTGGTACGCTATTTCTGCCGGGAAGCCACAAGGCAAACTTCCAAATTCCTGAAGGGCATCGGCAGGTAGATTCGCCGCTCTTTGAAACGTACAGTTGTCCGCCAGGTTCCGTCATTATCTTCACAGAAAACCTTTGTCATTCTGGAGTTGCGTGGCAAAATCCAAATCGACCGCGGATAGCTATTTTTAATTGTTATAACTTTGTCGGATGTCAATTTCATAAACCATCAGTGCCAAAGCACGTGATTGAAGGGTTGCCCCCGGAGAAACAGGCATATTTTCGGAACGTCTGGGTTTGGCATCAAGGCGGTCCCGATAACGGGAAAAATCTACGTTACGAGGACTAATGCGTATTGTGCGCAGAAAACGTTTCTACGCGAAGCAAGGAAGTCTCGCGCTCCAATCCGGACCTCACGCATGGCTCCAGAAACAAGAGTAGCATTCGAATCGCTGATCCGCGTAGCACAGAGGGACGCGTCCTGTGATGTTTCAAGATGGCGTTGGACAGTGTTTGGTGCGGTTCTCGGTATCCTACCCCCAATCAATATTGTGCTTCTTGGTATAAGTACCGCTGTGATGGGCACCTTAACACCTAAAATAGACTTGTCCACGCCGAAACGGCTCATGTTCTATTTTCAAAATCCAACGTGCTATACGGTGGAATACCAGCGCACAGCAAAAAGGTTACGATGCCTTCGGACTTTATATGGATGGCTTGCCGGATTCACTGTTTTCAACGTCTTTTAGGGAAAAGCGAATAAGCACATGCAAGATAAACCAACACCTTATAAAGGGCAGGAAGATCAACTTATCTTGCGAGATCATCTCGCCGCAGATCGGACTATCCTCGCGAATGAGAGAACCTTTCTTGCCTATATCCGCACTGCGTTAACGTTGTTCGTTGCGGGTTTATCCTTTGTACATCTCAAAGAAATCTTTAGTTCATATATCGTTGAGGTGATCGGCATCATTTTTATTTTGCTCGGTATTGTGACTTTCTTCGTCGGGCTTTTCAGATACAAACGGATGCAAGCCCTGATTCGTAGGATTAAGCAGGAAGAATTAAAGGAATTAGGAGAAAACGGTTCACAATGAAAATCAAAGAAGTTGTTGTAACAGGTCAGAACCAAGTGGAACTGCAGACTGATGATATAGAGGCACCGGTGCTCGGTTCCAACGAATTATTGATAGACACAGAATACACCTTTATCAGTAGTGGTACAGAACTGGCGAACTATACAGGCAGAGAGCCAAAGGTCTTTCAGAAGGGAGAATGGTGTGAATACCCGTGGCGTTCTGGTTACGCGAATGTTGGTATTGTGCGTGAAGTCGGTGCTGGTGTTACCCGTGCGGCACCCGGCGATCGGGTTTTCACATACGGACGACACGCTTCAACGATCCAGTATTCACAAGATCGGTTGGTCACGCCTGTTAGGGAGGCAGTGGATCCAGCTGTGGTTGCAGCCTCACGAATGGCAGGCGTTGCGATGACTGCAATAGTTGTTGGAGAAATCGGGGCGAACCCGTGGGTCGTTGTTTTCGGATTGGGGCTTGTTGGGAATTTAGCATCACAGATGTTTCAGATTCACGGATGTCGCGTGATTGGTGTGGACCCGGTAAAAGAAAGACGGGAGCTTGCGCAGCGGTGTGGGATTAGCCATACTGTCGGTGGCGATGCTGACGAGGCACAAGCACAAGTTGAGGAAATTACCGGTGGTGAACTTGGTGATATTACGGTCGATGCTGTTGGACACAGTGGCGTTATTATGCAAGCACTTCGCGCCACGTCGAACCACGGACAACTCATCATCCTCGGTTCGCCGCGCGTCGAAGTCCAAGGGAACCTCACCGATCTGCTTTCCGAAACCCATCTGCGGTGGATTACCATCCGTGGAGCATTAGAATGGTGTGTGCCAATGTACCCAGACATCGGAAATCGTACTTCTCAATGGAGCAAACAGCAAACTATCTTTGACTGGATGGCACGCGGACAGTTGCACGTTGAGCCTTTAATCTCGCACCGGCTCAAACCGAAACAGATTAAGCAGGCCTATGATGGACTCCTCAACGAACCGAATGTGTATACAGGTGTCGTTTTGGATTGGAATTCCTCTCTTTAATTGACCTTACGGATAAGTGGCGTAGTTTGGGTCGAAGAAATTGAAGAACGTCCAAGCAAAAGCCCTCCACTTTGTTACGGACTTAATTTTTGGTGTTATACCGTAGATATAGTCACGACTTAATCAGTACCCTGCTCCTAATGAAGAGCAGGATAGAAACTTATAGTAAAACCCGAAAATAAGTTGACACTTGTAGCATAGGAGACCGTTGGTCTCCTGTGCATCAGATAATTTCATAGTTCACACGACGATACAAGTGTCCAAGTAATTACGGAATCTACTATCATAACCAGAAAAATGGAAAAAACAGAACTGTTTCAGAATTGTATCCAATCTGAGTTACCTCCTGGGCTCAAAACAAGGTTCGATAAAGAGCAAGTGATGGCTATCACATTCTCACCCGATGGCACACGACTCGCCTCAGGCGGCGATGGTCGTATCTGGATATACGACACCGCCACAGGAGCCCAATTCGCAATGCTCTCCGGTTATACGGAGCACATACGGGCATTGGCATTTGCTCCAGATAATTCTCTACTTGCCAGTGGGAGCGAAGACAATACGCTCAGGCTCTGGGATACTGTCACGGCTCGCGAAGTTTTAACACTGGCTGGGGACTCTAATCTGGTGAACGCATTAGCATCCTCTTCACCTGACGGTGTTCCGCTTCCCGGATGGGATCCGCGCACAGAGCGATTACTTGCTTCTTCCACTGAAGCTCCAGGACGAATTAGAAGTCTGGCGTTTTCACCGGATGGAACAACGCTCGCGAGTGGAAGTGCGGATGGCAAGATTCGTTTGTGGGAAGTCGAAACGGGGAGTCTACTGTCCACCTTTTCGGCACATGACGGACTTGTCTTGGCTTTGGCTTTTTTACCCGAAGGTGGGACGCTGGTGAGTGGTGGTTCGGACACACTTGTTCGGCTGTGGAATTTGGAAAGCAAGCACTTACTCACTCTATTGCGAGGACATACCGACTCGGTCAGTGCGTTGGCATTTTCTGCCGACGGTGAGATGCTCGCGAGCGGCGGGAGAGATAACTACATTCAGTTGTGGGAAACGAGTGGTGGC
The DNA here is from genome assembly GCA_007571305.1 of Candidatus Poribacteria bacterium. GTDB lineage: Bacteria > Poribacteria > WGA-4E > WGA-4E > WGA-3G > WGA-3G. The sequence continues at coordinate 36,892 of RKRR01000147.1, forward strand.
ACTCCTATATCTATGTTTCCTGTGCAGGAGGGGACCATTCGGGAATTGACTTTTTCAGCGGACGATAAACAATTGATATACACGACGCAAACGGGGTCGCTCTTCATAAGAGAGCGGTGATTCATAAAGAAAATCAGATCCGAACTGAACCTGATTAAAAAATTAGGACTTACGCAATTTTGACCATCTGACACTTTGTGAGAGGGAAAACCCCAAAAACGCAGATGTTCTCGTAGCACAACCTAACAGGTTATGCTACAAAAGAGCAGCATGCGTAAGTCGGAAAAAATAAAAGACAGGAGGAACTGGAACAGTGATCGGCATCTCTTATCATGCAGGTGGAATGAAAGACATCCCGCTACAAGAAGTTATCACGATTCTTGCCGATGCAGGCTACGACGCAATCGAGATGATGTGCGGACCAGAAGCGCATATTCCCTCTGGCGAAGTCACGGATGGCTTGCTCAAAGATGTCAAAACCATGGTAACCGACAGCGGGTTAAAGGTTTCTGTCATTAATCCGTTCACCGGAAAGGGCTTATACCAGCTGGCAGCAGAAGACCAGCAGAACGCGGTTGACCATTACGCGCTGCTGCAAGACGTGGCGGTGGCACTTGAAGCGGGTGGTGTTAATTTCCTCACTGGGTATGGCAGCGAGAAAGGCGACGCTTTCGCCTGGCGGCTCCTTGTTGATGTCTTGAAGCCAATCTGCCGGCGCGCCGAGGAACTCGATATCACAATGAACATCCACAATCACGAAGCAACGACAATAGATGCGTCTTCTAAAGTTACGCTGCTGATTGAACATGTCGGCTCTGATGCCTTAAGATCCCTCAACGACATTACCAATTTCTACCATCTCGGTGAAGACATCGCCGAAGTCACCGAAAAACTTGGACCGCTCACTGCGCATTGCCATGTAAAAGGTGTGACAGGAATGTATCCGTATAGCACCTTCCTGATTCCGGGTGAACAGGGAGATGAGTTGGATTTTCGGACATTTGCTGAGAGTTTAGGGAAGGTCGGTTACGATAAGTACATTTCGGTGGAAACGTTTCCACACATGCGGATGGAGAAGGCGCAAATTGCTCACGACATGATGGCACGTACATTGAGAGAATTAGGTTTGAGATAAAAGGCAACGCAATAAGTCGTTTTGGGAGAGTCAAATGTTTAGAAGGCGAATTGTTTTATTTGTATTCATGCTATTCTTGTTGCCTGCTGTCAGTTTAGCGCGGTTAACGATTATCGTTGAACCCGATGCAAGGTGGGGACAGGCATCCGTCGAAAATATAAGAGTGTTGCTTGAAAATGTGGCCCTCCACTTCCAAGAAGTGCTACGAGATGAACAAAAAATAGATGGTAACTTAACAGTTTTTTATCATCCGAACAATCCTACATTCTTAGGAAATAAACTAGACGAATACAAAATTGGTATCGCAGTGACCGACAGATACTGGGACAATTTCTCTTATCAATTCGGGCACGAATTTTTACACCTCATGCAACATCATGATTACGATAGAAAATTTACGAGACAAAACAACTGGTTTCGCGAGGCACTCGCGGAGTTGGCGAACTTGTGGGTAATCAGGCGTATGAGTGAAACGTGGGCCTATCGAGCACCTTACGATAATTGGATAAACTATCGACATCATCTATTAGATTATGCAAACAACTGGATGATGAGTCGCCCAGAGGTTCAATACGCTGGCACCGGTGCCAAATGGTTAGCAGAATACGAGGACTATCTACGACTTAATTTTGGGAGTATTCCTGGTGAAAACCACTATGCGATTGTTGCCCAACTCTCATATAAATTCCTGCCTATTTTTGAAGAGAACCCTGAAGCCTGGAATGCCGTCCGACAAATGCCCGCATCACCTTCTAAAATGTCCGATTATATGCGACAATGGTATAACACAGTAGACACTGAAGATAAACCCTATGTTAAAGCCATTGCCGAGGTAATGGCTATTGAGATTGAGTCGACACCTCTAATAGCAAACAAACCAAATACATGCAACCTGCTGCTATTTTGCTGTACAAACTACAGCTTAGCTCCAAAGTCTGGCTCAAGCCCCCCACCTTTACCTACATGCTTGCATTACTGAAAAATACATTGCTCCAAGCATAATTAGCTCTGGTGGGCAGTCTATCCCAATTCATATCCTGTGATCCCAGTAT
>RKRR01000171.1 GCA_007571305.1 Candidatus Poribacteria bacterium
GGATAAGTATTTATGCGTTTTATTGGCTGCAAATTAAATTTAATGCCCTACATCGAAAGGCTTGTCACAGAAACACTGGGTATCAAAGAAGGGATTTTCTGCGATATTTTTGCAGGCACTGCCGCTGTAGGGGCACATTTCAAAAAACGTGGCTTTCAGATAATATCTAACCATCTACTTGAACTTTCCGCTGTATTTCAACACGCCTGATTGCAAACAACACAGAGCGGGAATTCGCTGGTATTATCAATGAACTCGGCGATGTGGGAAACACGGATCTGTTCACATCACTTTCGCCATATAACAAGACCGTGGCATGGTTAACTGAAGGTGTTTCATAAATCGTTATTTTTTATCGGAAGACGGTTTCGATATGGGTCACATTTCGCGTCGGTATCCCCCAGCGAACATTGATGAACTGTGCGAGTTGCAATAAGACGATGTTGATGCCTAAAAAGGTGGAAACATACGCCAGCCCTCTCACCGGTAAAAGTTTCTGCATCCCCGTGATGGATAAGAGTTTGCTGAGCAAATCAAAGACGGGTTCAATAGCTGTCTTTCCTGCTTTTGCCATGTCGCGAGTTGTGTCGCCGTATAGAGCGGGTCTGCTCCCAAGAGGGCGTTGGCTTCTGTTTTATCAACGCCTCGCAAGTTTTTGGGGAGATGCAGACGGTCTTTCTGGTGCCACACAGGTCCCGCGGCTTTGAAGAGACTTTTATCTTCATATACGACTTGTTGAAGAAACCCTGCGTCTCTGGCGACCTGTGAAGTTGCGATGTATTCGGTGAAGGCTTGGAGTTTCGGGGGCAACGTTTTATAGCTGCGTCCGAGCGTCACATGTGTCGGATACCCCGGGAGTTGACATCTTGCAAGAGAGATGGGATGCTGAAATAAGTAGGTCTGCTGTGCCCGCAGGGCGGTGATGCCTTTGAGGGTCATAACGGCGTAAAAGACGATGAGCGAAGCATCAGGATATTTCATGGGTGTCTCCTTCGCTTTATGGCATATAAAATGAAAGGATACCCAGTCTCCTGACTTTTGACAACTAATATTTATGAAACACCCTCAATTACTTATACACTTGTATCGCAGTGTGAACTGTGAAGTTATCTGATAGCACAGGCTAACCGCCTATGCTACAAGCGTGAATTTTTTACTATAACCTGTTGTCCTACCGGATATGGCTATAGAGTTTGGCGAGTTTCTCCGGCGAAACGCCGATGAGATAGAGCAAGGTGATGAGCCAGTTGTTCAATGTCGTTCGGATGATGCCTTTGGCTTCCCATCGTCTTGCTGATAGATGGATATGTGGTACGATGAGCGTTGTTTTGCCGAATTTTCGCAAATCTTTTGAAAATTCTATCTCTTCCAGCATCGGAACATCTGGAAAACCGCCAATCTTCTCAAAGTCGGTACGTGCTACAAAAATGCCACTATCTCCATAAAATACCTTTAGATATTTACCTCGGATGTTACCTGCTATCTCAATCATACGGTAGAGGATACTTTTCCCTTCGATCTTCTGATGGAACCCCCCGCCGATGTAACCCGATGACAGTGCTGTTTCTACTGCTACCAATGCTCCCGATTCAAGCCAAATATCCGCATGGAGAAAAAGCAGGATGTCCCCTGTTGCCGCCGCCGCACCTGCATTGAGTTGTTTTGCCCTTCCACGCACCGATGTGAGTACCTCGCCATATTTCGCCGCGATACGTACAGATTTATCGGTACTGCCACCGTCTACGATGATCAATTCATGGTGTCCCAATTCGGGCTGCAGCTGAGACAGTGTTCTATCCAGAATCTTTGCTTCATTCAAAATTGGGATAATGATCGATATTTTTCGCAACGTTCCCATGCCCGAACTTAAGAAGTTGTTTGTGAAAATTGATTGAGGGCAAGTATTGGGAAGACGGATGCATAAATTGGATCGGCGTAGCCCCCAATGATCTCCCAATAGATACCGACGCACTTTTCGCGCCATGAACCGTCTTCCCGTTGGTGTTCGAGCAGAAACGCTATACCTCGTTCAGCGACGGTATTTTCAGGATTCGCGAGCAGGAGAGCATAGGTGCTCCATGCTGTCTGTTCCACTGTGCTTTCCGTGGGATTCCCAAACATATCTTCTCCCCATCCGCCATCGGAATTTTGCGTGCGTTCGAGCCATGCAACACCCCGTTGAACTTCGGGAGCATTTTTTAATCCGACCTTGACAAGTGCAATGAGAGCGCAGGCGGTGCCATACGTATCTTTTGCCAACCAAAGATCTCGCCAATACCCATCTCGGTTGATTTGCTTTCGAAGCCAGTGGATTCCAGTATTCATTGCCTCGCGAACATTCGGTTTATCGGGAATATCGCTCCGCTCAAAGGCAAGGAGTGCTTCAATCGTATGTGCTGTGATACTCACGCAGCCAACATCTCCTTGGCCCGGTTGATATGTACTCCAACTGCCATCACGTCCCTGTTGGGTCTGTATCCATGCAATGCCGCGGTGAACTGAGTCATCTAAAGCCTTACGGTCAATAGGTGAACCCGTAAGGAGTGAGCGAATCAGTGCCAGGGTCCCGAGGGCAGTATCGTCGGCATCACTTGGAAGTGTCCTGTCTCTTAATCCTGAGAATGCCCATCCACCATCTTCATTTTGATGGTTGACGAGCCACTGCGCTGCGCGCCTTACTTTGTCTGTGAGTTCATCTGTGAAAGGAGGGTTTTTGCTTGGGTGTTTCTCCAATTCAGTGTGTGTAGCGTACACTTCTGTGAGCGCAATAACGCTCAGGGCGGTGTCCCACACATTCAGGTTCAATGCCTCTCGGCATCCTCCATCAGGGTTTCGCGTCGTCCGCAGCCAAGCGATACCGCGTTCGATAAGTTCTGCGATTTCTTCATCCGCTTCCCATTTTTCCTGAAGTTCAATGAGTGCCAAAACGGAAAGGGCTGTGATGTAGTTCACTCGAAACCAACTTCCATCGCTGAGGACGTGCGTTTTCAACCATGCCGCGAGGGAATTTATCATTTCGGGACGCTTTATTGTGTTCAGTTCAATCAGGATGAAGACAGGCACGAGTGTATGTTGTTCGGCAATGAAGAGGGCATCGAACATTGACGTGTTGAAAAGCTCAACAGGCGGCAGACGATGTCTCGGGGGCTTCAATCGGCTGCCAAGTATCGGGATCTTCATCAATTGTCTCGCGAGTTTCATGAGAGGTATGGCGTTTTCGGATAGAGTTAGTTCGTTCCAATCGAACTGATTAAAAGCGGCATAAGCCAATTTGACTAAGGCAAGGTGAGGTTCAAATTTTGGGACGGATGTCAGCAGTTTTTGGATGGACGGATCGGGTGAACGTTGCTGGGTTTGCTCCAGTACTAAGCGAACAAATCGGGTTGCTTCTGTATTTGATGCGTTTGCGGTATCTAATCCCCATCCGTTATCTTCGTTCTGATTTGCGATAAACCATTCGGTCAGAGCCGGATCCAGGGGCTCGCCACGGGCAAGTTCAATCCACGCATACGCACAAGTAGGGAAAGTACTTGAGGAGAGTTGTCCCTCAAAGTAACCCTCTTTGCCTTGTTGTTCAAGTAAAAAAGCGGTACTGCGTGTTAGTGCGGGTCTTACTTTCTCTGTCATAATTTTTTTCGATAGCGTGCTGAATTGTGATGTATAGTTTAGCATACAACTGCCGTGAACGTCAAACTTTTCTTCCCTTCAATCGTCAAGATATGGTAAGCGAATAGTCTCGAATTCTCAATTGACTGCAACTGTCAGATATGCTATAATTCTACGCAATAAGTAGTTTTGGGCTTACAAAAGTTTATGAAAAATCGCGATAAACCCAGATAAATAAAGGGTTTTTGGCTTGTTTCAGAATACAAAAGATG
>RKRR01000070.1 GCA_007571305.1 Candidatus Poribacteria bacterium
CTTTCCGAGAGAACGTATCATTGCAATCCATGCGGTCTCTCTATAGATAGAGATGTCAACGCTGCAATAAACCTAAGAACTCTCGCTGTCGGATAGACAGAGAGATAAAACGCCTGTGGAGTCCAAGTAAGTCCTCGGTTGGAGGCACGAGAGACGGAAGCAGGAATCACAGAGAAGGAGTTGCGTGTTTCTAAAGAAGCACACGACTTTAGACGTAGTGAGTATCACGCAATTGTCCTTTTATATCATTCATGTTTTTCTCTTGATGCAGCTCAGTGTCCCTGTTTTCGCGGATAGTGAAATTAGCAATCAGCAATCGGCAGTCGGCGGTCAGTTAGAGAGCGTATATACAGACGCAAAACCTCTTGTTACTGACAGTCGACAAAAAAAATCCGTGCTGATGACTATCCCCCAACCTGCCGATATCGACCTGGTTGAGGAAAAACCGCTTCTAAAAGCGATCGAAAATGCTCAAAAAGCGGTCCGGAAATCTCCCAATACTGCGGATGTCTGGGGACAACTCGGACATGTCTACCTCAGCCACGGGTGGGAGATTCCAGCAATACCGTGTTATCATCAAGCGAGCCTCCTCGCACCTGATGAATTCAAATGGCTCTACTTTCTTGGGCGTTTGACGAAACAGCGTCAGCCTGAAGAAGCCGTGAAACACCTCACCCGGGCACTTACCTTGGATGCTACATCTGCCCCTGCGCATCTCTATCTCGCTTCTGCCCTCCGTATTTTGGGGAGATTCGATGAAGCACAACAACATTTGGAACGCGCAAAACATCTCCAACCAAACAATCCTTTTTCTGAACTCTGGCTCGGCGAAATCGCACTCTCAAAACGTCAATTGAAACTTGCTCGGAGGCATTTAGAGGGGGCACTCCGCTTGAACCCGGAGCAAAGTGAAGCGCACGCACTGATGGCACAGGTTGCTATTGCGTTGGGAGATACGCAAGCAGCAAAACAGCACGCACAGGCAGCGCGCCGTCCAAGCCAATACGGTGAATTAGCAGATCCTTTGTGGTGGGACGTACTTCGAGCCGGTGTCACTGCTCCGTTGTATGCAGAACGCGGTAGGCGTTATATGTCGGAAGGGGATTATGCAAGGGCTGTCCCTGAATTTGAAACACTGATATCAGACGAGCAGAAGGATATAAAGGTCTGGTTCGACTATGGCGTTTCACTTCTCTATACGGCACGGCACCACGAAGCCTTAGCAGTATTAGAACACCTCCTGTCGCTACTCGATAAGGATATAGAGGTTCAGAAGCAGAGAAGTGCAGACGAGATAGTCTACTTGAAAGCGCAGGCATACAACTATATGGGACAGATCTATTATGAAATCGGACAGACTGCTGCAGCAATCCGCGCCTGCCGAATGGCACTTCAGTTAAAAAAAAATAAAGCAGATAGCGATTCTCACGAACAGTTGACCCCTTCGGATGACGACCCTTTTTTCTCAAATGTACACGCGAATCTTGCGACGGTGTATGAAAACACAGGGCAGCTTGGAGAGGCAATTCGGCATTATCAGGCGGCACTTGAACTCGTGCCATCTCAAATGTCTGTGCATCGCGACCTTGCTGGTGCCTATTGGAAAAAACGGAGTTATACGGCTGCTGAGCCACACTACATACAGGTTATCACGCAGGACGCAACGGATGTCCAAGCCATTTATAGACTCGGCTTAATTTCTCTCATGAAGGAGGAGTATCTCGAGGCCGTCTCACTGTTTGAAAAGGTTATCGCAATTGAGGTGACGCACGTTCGCGCATACGGTGCATTAGGTGTTGCTTATCAGGAACTTGGAAATATTCCAGGGGCGATTGGTATCTTTGAACGGGTTTTAGAATTAGAACCGGGGAATAAGGTTGCGTTAGACAAACTCAGGGAACTCCATGAATTAAAGTAGAGGGTTCGGTATGTGTGAGGAGAGGGACATCCCGGGAAGGTCACTCATAGACGCACTGTGGAGTTCACGATAACCCAGCACGTCTACGAGTGTCGAAAAAAGGCGAGGCTATTACCTGAGATGCTGCGTTGCTTTAATATGCCCCCAGGTTGTACCGAGTTTGCCTTCAGGGTCAACAGCCAAATAATTTACATAGCCTTTGTCCATTAGATCCTGTATATCTTCTTGTTCTAAAGCGGAGTGGAAAATCATGACTTCGTCCATTAAACCCGGAAAAAAGTTTCCAGCTGGATCCCAGACACCGCATCCACCGATGTTAACATCAAACGGAGCAGCACCGTGATTCGCCCACTTCCCCTTCTGTTCGACGTAATCACCATCGATATAAGTATGGACATAATCCTGTGTAGCGACACAACCTACGTGATGCCATTTCCCATCACCATGTTTGTGTTTCCAAGGATTATTCGTCAGGCCAGCCGAGGGGGTCCAGAGACTAAGCTCGTTTGTCGTAATAAAGCCGAACTCAGGGGCATTGTTCTGCCCGACGAGTCCAGTACGACCCGGTGGAGCGGACGTGGTTTGTATCCATGAAAGAATAGTGAATTCTTCGAGAGCTTCAAGAAGTTTCTGTCCAGTCTTGACACATCCGGCTTTTCCATCAAATTCGAGTGCCTTACCGAATTTCCCATCCACCCATTTGGCTTTGACAACTTCACCATCGTTTCCTTCACCTGATATGTCTTCAGTAACACCCCCTTTGCCTTCATCAAAGAGCCAGATACCGACTGCAGTCTCAAAATCAATCTCGGCGGTACTGATGTGAACAGCAATGAGGCTGAAACAGATCACACATAGGGTTAATAGAACTTTCTTCACAAACTTTTCCTTTCGATATTTGCCATGAGTGTGCTTAGGAAGCAAGCCCATGCGTGTTGTAAGTGAAATAGGACATACGCAGATTGAACAAGTGAAAGACGTTTTTACTCTCTAAATCTGTCAGCCCCATATCAGGAGGCAGGTGGGACTTTAAGAGCAAATGCGTAAGTCCTGTCGAATAGTTATTACCTAAAATGGTGCGTTGCCTTAATGTGCCCCCAAGTTGTACCGAGTTTACCTTCGGGATCGACTGCCAAGTATGTCTGAAATCCCTCCATCAGGACCTGAATGTCTTCTTGTTCGAGTGCCGAGTGGAAAATAGCGACTTCGTCCATCGCCCCCGGAAAGAAGTTTCCAGCTGGATCCCAGACACCGCACCCACCGATGTTGACGTTAAAAGCAGATGTGCCGTGATTTGCCCACCCCCCTTTTTTTTCCACGTATTCACCATCAATATAGGTATGGACATACTCCGTGGTAGCAACACATCCTACGTGGTGCCATTCACCATCCCCGTGTTTGTACTTCCAAGGGTTCTGTGTCCCACCAGCGGTAGGGGTCCAGAGGTTGACCGCTTGTGCCGTAATGAACCCGAACTCAGGGGCATCGTTCTGTCCGACGAGTCCTGTCCGGTTTACGGGAGTGTCCACGGTTTTTACCCAAGTGATAATGGTGAACTCTTCAAGGTTATCAAGGAGTTTTTGACCGGTTGAGACACAACTGGCTTTTCCATCAAATTCGAGTGCCTTGCCGAATTTTCCATCTACCCATGCAGGAGATTTGACGAGTTCGCCATCGTTCCCTTCTGCAGAAAGATCGGTTGCGACACCGCCTTTGCCTTCATCGAACAACCATATACCAACAGCCGTTTCCAGATCAATCTCGGCAGTACTGACGTGAACAGCAATAAGGCTGAAGCACACCACGCCAAGAGTTAATAGCACTTTTTTCATAGTTGCTTCCTTCTAATGTTGACCGAGGGCGTGCTGGAAACACGCGCCTACGGAATTG
>RKRR01000054.1 GCA_007571305.1 Candidatus Poribacteria bacterium
GGCAATACTCCGATAATAACGAGTGTCTTTGTTTTGAAAGGGTGAGTATCCTCATAATCAAAAAGTATAACACAGGTCTAAGCTACTGCGTAAGTCCTAATGAATATAGAGTTTCGATCACTCCGTCCAGAAGAAATAGAAACGTGGCTGGACCATGTCACGTCCGTCTTTACAGGCGGCCGCCAATACTTTTCTAATCATTGGCATAACGATCCGTGGCGGGATGCTGAAGGTATCAGAGTCGCCCTTGATAAAGGCACTATTGTTAGCACGGTGCGCGTCTTTATCCGAAAGATGTTTTTGCACGGGGAACCGATAACTGTTGGTGGTATAGGTGAGGTCAGCACACGTCCTGAATATCGCCGGCGCGGAATCGCCACGCAACTTCTCAAGAACGCGATCCAGTTCATGGAAGACCGCGATATTGCTGTTTCTTCGTTACACGGAAGCCAACGCATCTATTCGATTGAAGGCTGGGAGAAGGTGCCGCGTTACTACGCAAAGCAACCGATCCCTGCTAAGAAGCAGTCAGAGTGGGAGATTCGCCCAGTTAATTTTGATGATGAAGCCGAAGTTAAACAGATCGCTGCGCACTACGACAGGTATGCCCGCAAGTTCAATGGAACCTTTGTCAGAGATGACATAGCGTATTGGACGGCATGGGTACGGACAGAGTCTCCGCATGCATGGGTTGCCGAACGGGACGGCAATATTGAAGGCTACGTTTCAGTCATTCGGCGCGAAGATGAACTCAGCGTTAAAGAATTCATCGCTTCAGAGGAAGTCTTTGATCAGGATAATGGAAAACAACTTTTTGAAGGTCTGCTCTCTTATGTTATTGCACAGATGGACGTAGAATCACTTGAAGTTATCTACCCGGCCCCAATCGCAGATGGTTTCAACGCTCCAGTCATCGAGGAACACGGGAGTACGATGTATCGCATCATTCAACCCGCTGTGCTTTCAGAGAAAACGGCATCAGCCATGTTCAATTCAGTTCCGAATCTCTTACATCACCAACCAGCACCTTTAGCACAAGGCATCAGGTCGCATCATATCTTTTGGTATACTGATGGATATTAGATAAGGGTTTGCGCTCGTAGTAGGGTGATTCATCGCCCGTCGAAAAGCACAAATATGCAATGAATTGTGCCACTGCAAAGAAAAATTATCTACCACTCTCATATAGAGACACCTTAGAGGATTGCTTTTCCCAATTGACCTCGATCAGCTTAAACCGAAACTTATAGTAAAATCCGAAAACAGGTTCACACGTGTAGCATCGCCTGTTAGGCTGTGCCAGTCAGACACATATAACTTCAGAGTTCGCACGACGCTATAAATGTATAAGTAATTACGGAATCTACTATAACACAGTAGGGATGTACAATGGAACAAGACAAAAAATTGTTAGGGTATTTTACCTGTTTGGTCCTTTTCCATCTTTGTGTGATAATTACCGTAAATGCACAAAGCCCACAGCAAATTGCCCAAAAAGCATTGGCATCTACCGTGTTATTGGTCATGGAGGATGCTAAGGGTCAACCACTTTCACTTGGCAGTGGATTCTTCGTGCGCGACGGTCAAGTTGCGACAAACCTTCACGTCGTTAAAGGTGCTTCGCGAGGTTACGCAAAATTAGTAGGTCAAAAAACAAAGTACGACATTGAGGGCATCACTGCGATTGACACGGAACGTGATCTCGTCCTACTAAAGGTTTCAGTGCCTATGGCACAGGCACTTCCTCTTGGTGACAGCAATACAGTTCAGGTCGGCATGCCTGTTTATGCTGTGGGGAACCCACGGGGATTGGAAGGAACGTTTTCGCAAGGTATCATCAGTAGCATCCGAGAAGTTGGCACAGATAGGATTCTCCAACTCACTGCTCCAATTTCTCCAGGTAGCAGTGGTGGGCCCGTGCTTAACAGCGGAGGAGAAGTCATCGGTGTTTCTGTAGCAACTTTCCGGGGCGGGCAAAATCTCAACTTCGCTATTCCTTCAAATTATCTCAGAGCATTAATGAGAAAGATAGGATCTGTGAAACCGTTGTTGCAGGCAAAACCTGCCGGAGCGAAACGTTCTATATTGGATAACCTCGGATGACAAAGTACAGCGGGGGTGACAGGAAGTAAACTGCTTTGGGAAGGTTACACTCTTAATACATACTCATTTTCACTGCGTAACCTATTGCGCGATAACGTGACAAATGTTTATTGTTTCGTGATTTTTTACGATACTCAAGGCGAGCCAATTGAGGTGGATGTCGTGCATTTTCGAGATCCGATACCTGCTGGTCTGGCAAAGCGGGTGAATAGTAGAGTTCATGGTAGCGTTCGGGAATTGACAACACGCGATGGATCGAAGGCTCCACACACGAAAGTAGCGTTTAGGATCCTTGACTTTGACATAATAGAGTAATAGTGTTTCATAGTGGTTTTGTATAAATACGTTCCCGCAGAACGAATTGATATCCTTCAAAACCGCCTGATTCGGTTTACACAACCGAGTGTGCTAAATGATCCGTTTGAGGCCCATCCATATTTCTATGCTCTTGGGACAAAAGAGAAATTTGCCGAGGCCTTTGCAGATATGATTAGGCGGGCTCCCTATTGTGTATGGAAGGATTATAAGAATGCAACGCGAACCAACCTGGATCGATCGGCATTCACGTACCAACTTGAGGCAGATCCCGACTATGCAGGACAGTTATGTAAGAACCTTGGACATCGAGACATTCTTCCTAATCTGCGGGAAAGATTTTACAAACTGCACAACATGGCTGGGATCCTATCACTTTCCGAAACACCAAATAATTTGCTCATGTGGTCACACTATGCTGCAGGACACACCGGCCTTGTTCTTGTGTTGGATGGCACTCATGATTTCTTCAAAAGTGATATTTCGTTGCATGGATTTGCCAAACCTGAACCTGTTGAGTACAGATCGGAGCGGCCTTGTATGACAGCAAAAGAAACGAGTGAAGAGGCTGCGCTACAAAAAATATTTTTCATTAAGGGTTCTGACTGGAAATACGAAAAAGAGTGGCGATATCTGAAGATTCTCGATGAGGCTGACAAACGGTTTAAAGATGCCAATAGTACTGAGGTAAGTCTATTCCGGTTGCCTCCCAAATGCGTAATTGGCATAATCCTTGGCTGTTACAGATCCCAAGAATTAGAAAATCAGATTCTTACACTACAACACGAGGCTCCCGAGTTTAGCCACTTAAAAATTCAAAAAACACGTACCTCCGGAACACACTACCACCTAGAGATAGCGGAAATAGACGCTTAAACTGCTGGAAAAACACGATTGCTTCATTGATCTCCCTGTCTCCGGATGATGCCCTTAATGTTAACAAAGCGTCCTACATCTGCACAGTGGAGTAGAAGCAACCTTCTACTATTTGTCTTGGTGAGTATGCTGTCCTTCTTTAACAAATGAGTCCTCCGGTCCAATTCCCTAATGTAAGGAGTTTCTCTGCCTCTAACAAGGCATCAATTAGAATTAGAAATCCATCCGCCAGTTAAGTTGCCCTTGTCTTGTTCCTCGGTGTCTAGCGAGCCTGCATCGCGGGTTTCTGCGGATTGGGAAATACCTGCCACAGACTAACAGTCTATGCTACAAGACTGCCTTTTTATTTTTCGCATGTCAAAAACTTTCGCAATAAGTAGTTTTGGGCTTGGTTAAACTGAGTATCACGGAATTATTTTTCTCTCTTTTAACTTTTGTATAAGTTCTGCATGTGTTCGTGTATGT
>RKRR01000177.1 GCA_007571305.1 Candidatus Poribacteria bacterium
GCAAAACGCTTTATCAAGTCAAACACGGATTACTTTCTGAATACCTGTGTCAACAACTGAAGTCTCCTGCGATATAAATCGCTGCTGCGTAAGTCCTATGAAATACAGAGGAGTTTTTATGAATCTCATAGAGGTTACAGAGTGTTTCCCTGACCAAGAGTCATGTATTGGCCACTTGGAGCGTATTAGATGGCGAGGAGCACCTGTTTGTCCACATTGTGGGTGTATAGAGGTAGTTCGCAAGAAAGAGGACGGTGTAGGGCGTGTAGGACGCTGGCATTGTTCCGCGTCACTTGTGGCCCTGTGTTTCACGGCACGAAAATAGAGTTACAAAAGTGGTTTCTCGCTATTTCATTGATATTGAACAAAAAAAAAGGACTCTCAAGTCACCAGTTAACTCGCGATTCAGACTTGAATCAAAAAACCGCGTGGTATATACTCACACGCATAAGAGTAGAAATGTCTCAGAAAGGAGGAGCATTACTACAAGGGATCATAGAAGCGGACGAAACCTATATCCGTGGCAAGCCCGGCAAGACAAATAAGTAAAGAGGACCGCGAACCTGCCAAGAGGGGACGCGGAACAGATAAAACGCCCGTTATTGGCGTTGTGGAACGCGGAGTAAGGTTGTCGCGGAAGTTGGGGAGAAACTCACTGGACAGCGTATCCTTGAGTTTATCAAGCGTGCTATCAAAATAGAGGATTCCGAACTCATGATGGACGAATTCCACGCTACCACGCGATCGGTTGCGAGATGAACACCACATCGTTAACCACCAAGTGCAATTCGTTGATAGTGATGTTCACCCCACTGTATGTTGCAGAAACTATGTTACGTCTACAACCACCGAAACCTTGAGAGTGTATGGACGAAGTTTGTAAATGAGTCCGTTTTTGCATAACCTTGTGTAACTCCTGTGATGAAATCAATTATAGATGTTGAGCAGCAAACTTTACCAATTGTGGATGTCCAAATTCCCGCCCCCATTGTCCCAGTAAAAGCAACACCGTTTGTAAAATGGGCTGGAGGGAAGAGGTCAATCATATCTGAAATAGAAAAGAGACTACCGAAAAACATCAGTACTTACTATGAACCTTTTGTAGGTGGTGGTGCGGTATACTTTGCTTTTCAGGATTTGATCGAAAAAGCAACTCTTGCTGATTTAAATGAAGAACTTGTTTTGGCATACAAGGTAATTGCGACCTATACAGATTCCATCATTGAGGCTTTACAGGAGCATGAACGCAACCATCAGAAAAAGAACGGATATTACATGAAGGTTCGCAAACAAAAACCTGACGAATTGATTGATGTTGTTGCACGGTTTTTATATCTAAATAAGACCTGTTTTAATGGCTTGTATCGTGTCAACAGAAGTGGAAAGTTTAATGTACCTGAAGGTAGGTACAAGAACCCTAAAATATGTGATCCCTCTAACCTAAAAAGTGTTGCAGAAACACTAAAGAAAGCTACAATTAGAGTTGGACAATTTGACGAGACAACTTTCCCAAACGCAGGCGATTTTGTTTATTGTGATCCGCCTTATGATGGAACATTTACTGGATACCAAGCTGAAGGATTTGGAGAAGAAGATCAAATACGTCTCAAAGAAGCTGCTGACTCTTGGTCTCGTCTTGGCGTGTCCGTAATGATTTCTAATTCAGACACACAATTCATTAGGGAGTTATACAAGGATTATAGCGTGCATTCTATTACAGCACAGCGAAATATCAGCTGCAATGGGAATCGCGACCGCGCATCCGAAGTACTGATAATGAGTTATGAATAGTGGAGAACGCGCGAACCGGCAAGGAAAACGATTGGAAAATTTTGTCGAACAGTCCCTAAACGATTACGGATATGTCTTAGTATCACCGCAACGCTTTCGCCACTTATGCATATTAGAACAGCCTATTTATACGCGTCAATGCACGATTGGTGTTGACCTATACCAAAAGAAGCGACGCGTTGATTTTATTCTCTATCACCCAGAAAAGTGGTCAGACTGCCTTGTAATTCAATGTAAATGGCAATCAAGTCGCGGAAGTGTTGAGGAGAAATATCCTTTTGAAGTAGGTTCTATTGAAATTAACCGGTATCCAACAATTATTATATTAGATGGTGGAGGCTATTCCAGAGGTGCTAAAGCATGGTTGGAATCTCAAGCCTCACCAGAAAAGAAGCTGACTCATGTTATGGATTTGGGTGCATTTACAAGATTTATATCACAAGGAAATCTATAACAAATATCGTTAACCTAAATTTAACCCATCCCAAAACTACTTATTGCGTTGTAATATATGTCTTTGTAGTATAGCCTGTTAGGCTGTGCAAACTAATGATTAAGCGAAAATTCAGCTGAATTCAACAAGACCCAATAAAGATCCTCATAAGCCAAGTCTTTATTACGATAGAGACTCCGTTCTAAATACCGTTGGAAATACGTTTTTTCTTTGCTGGTTGGTAACCGAGATAGGACATTGAGATAGATATATTCCATTCGTTCAACCGGTCCGCGCCATTTTTTTACGACGTAATTTACAAAACTGCCGCGTTCTTCGTGACTCGTGCTATCATTTACCATATTTCCATTGATCATCATGAGTGCCTGCGGTACGGTTCCATTAAATGCCTCAATCTCTTCCATTTCACCGTTATCAAGTAGAAAGAGAAACTTTTCGAGATAATCGCGTTTCATATTTTCAAGTTGACGGATCATATTTCTCCTGTCTTCACCACCTCGTCTCTTGATACCTTCCATTTTGACCTGTTGAAACCTTTCAAAATCGGTGGCTTGTAGTAGGGAATAGAAGAACTGCTCAGCACTTAGGGGTTTCACATACGCGTGTGAATAATAGAGTTGATCGTCTTTGTTACTCTCATTCGTTTCCGATGTGCGTTGGTACGTCTCTGAATTCAGGATTGTCCGCATCAAGTGTTGTAAGTCGTAGCCGTGCATAACGAAATCATTTGCGAGCCACTTCAAAAGTTTAGGGTTGGTCGGTTGATTTTCTTCCCCGAACCCATCAACTGGCTCGACAAAAGCACGTCCCATAAAGTGTTTCCAGATGCGATTCACGATGGCTTGACTAAAATATGGATTTGATTTATCAGTCATCCACTGTGCAAGTGCTTTTCGTTTTTCGAGAAGTGAGCCTTTATATTCTGTTCCATCTAAGAAGTGCGGCTGAACCTGTTTTTCCAGTCGCTTCACCCAAATCGCCTCTTGTGGGGTGTTCGTAATGAGAAAATTAACCATGTTTTTCTCATTACCTGCTATATCTCTTGTCTGGATGTTCCCCTTCCGTTGACTCTCAATACCAGCAAAAAAGGCTGCGATACCATAGAAATTCTCTTGAGTCCACGTTTCTATTTTATGATCATGGCACTCGGTACACTGCATCGGCAACCCTAAAAAGAGTCGTGAGCTATGTGAAGTGAGGGTGGCTGGTGACCTATTGTAACGCATGATATAGTTTCCAGCACCGTTGTTTTTTAGCTCACCATCCGCGGCGATGAGTTCTTGAACGAACTGATTATAGGGCATGTTTTTCGTGAGTGCATCTTGTACCCAAGCGGTCAACCCGACGCGTCGATCGTCTCTATCATCACGCCTACCGATTAACCAATTCACCCATAATCCTGTCCAATAGTTGATGTATGCCTCACTTTGAAGCAAATGTTCAATCTTTTTTTCACGTTTATTTTCGGAACTGTCTTTGAGGAAATCAAGTACTTCCTCAGGGGTAGGGATTTTTCCGGTTATATCAAGATACGCACGACGCAGAAATTCTGTATCTTTTGACCGATCAGAGGGTTGAATGCGTTCTATTTTTAGCACGGCGTTAATATGCCGATCAAGATGTTTCGTGCTTGGTGAAACCCGACGGATCGGCTCGACTGCGGTCTTGGTGCAACCGGTTATTAAGGAGGCAAAAGCAAAAAAGAGAAGTGATGACCGCGCGAGCATCCAAAAAGATGTTTTCACGATAAATGAACCTCCAAACCTCGGGCTTAGTTCGGTTCAGTTGTTACAGCTTAGAAAAAAACGTATATGCCTAACCCTTAACACTGAATTTATAGTAAAATCCGAAAACAGGTTCACACGTGTAGCATCGCCTGTTAGGCTGTGCCAGTCAGAACACATAACTTCATAGTTCGCACGACGATATGAGTGTCCAAGTAATTACGGAACCTACTATAATCAAACTCACATTACTATAAGTTTAACCCATTGTTTAGAAGACATCAAGGAAATCTGCAGAGTTCTGTCGTTATTCAGGGATAATTTCTGCACGACACTCATTAAAAACAGGACTTACGCAATTTTGACTATAGAATGCTTTGTGAGAAGGAGAACCCAAAAAAACACAGATGTTCTCGTGGCACACCCTCACAGGTTCTGCTACAAAAGAGCAGCAGACGTAAGTCCTGAAAAAATCGGATGCTAAGTCCACCGAACACCCGTTGGAATGATGTCCACATCTTCGCCACGGCGCATCGCTTCAGCGGCATCGAGAATACTTGCTAAATCGTGTTGTGGTTCAAAGTCCAATAGTGTTTTGATTTTGCTTAAATCAAACTCAAAATAGAGCGGTTGCGGGAGTTGCACATCAACAAAATCCATCTGGTAACGCTCACATAGGTATGGGATGATCTCTTCATGCTTGAAAATACCGTTGCCACCGAGTGTAAATTCTTCACCGACAGCGGCATCCTTTTCAATCCCTAAAACCAGTCCTTGTACAATATCCCGTACATCGGTGAAATGTTCCTTGTAGGGGTGTCCGTTCGGATTCCGTTTGAGTATAAATTTCTCCTGTCCATCCCAGAGGCGTTTAACGGCATCTGCTGTCTCTAACTCAGCAGGATCATCGCCTGTATAATTCTTGTACCGATTGTAGATGGGACTAAAGATGAATTGCCTTGGCAGACCCTCTTCGTTGAGATATTCGCTCGGTTCAATGACAGTTGTGAAACGGAAGACTGTGGAAGGTACACCATATTGGTGGTGATATGTCATGCACAATTCCTCGCCAATCCATTTGGTAAGGAAGTAGGGCATGTGATGATATTTAGCAACCCTGTCTTCGGTAATGAGTTCGCTGAAAAACCTTCCTTTTTCAGTGAGTTCCCAATAAATCGCTTCGGTACAGGCATAGATAAGGCGGTGAATGTTCGGATTGAACTCGCGGACACACTCTAAAATATTGAGCGTTCCCATCCCGTTGATTGCCAAGTACTGACGGTTATCAAAGGGACCCCCGAACGCCGCGGCGATATGATAGATGGCATCTACACCGTCAACAGCTTTTCTGACATCTTCATATTCCCGTAGGTCGCCAAGAACAGTCTCTACTCGTTCCGTACCTTCCCATCTTCCAACACGATTGACATCTCCTGGATAGACGAAGCTACGAATATGGTGTCCCTTTTCCAACAATTTTTTGACAAGATTCGACCCAATACGGCCCGTACCGCCTGTGACTAAAATTTTCATCAAAATGTTCTCCTAAAAGCCAACATTATAGTAAAGTTCGCAATCACAGCAAAACTTATACCATTTCTGATGAACCGCTTCTTATTAACAAGAAACCCGTTAGCAGCTGCGCAATTCATTGCGTCTCTTATATTTCAAAACCTTCCCTGCGGTAACGTGTAAAGATACAAAAGGAGGGCTACACTTTCAGAGGGTGCAGCCCTTCTTTACAGTTATTTTCGCCGAATTGTAGACAACGTTGGGGGCACTCACAACTCGACGACAGAGGTTTGCTATTGGAATTTTAGTTCTGCCCATCTAACTGCTAATTTACGTTTCGGATCCACAGAATATGCGGTGCTTACGAGCTGAATATTATCTATAGCCCACCACCAATCATTTTGTGCATCAATGACCCCGAAACTAATGACTATCTCAGCAGCATTTGCCGGGTTGTCAATTGGGATTTCTAAGGTTTCGTTTATCTGTTCTCCGTCTTTTATATCTTCCTCATCCATTTTGAGGGTAGGGATCGTAACAAGAGTGTGGGCCCCCGCATCAATACCAACGCTCTGGAAGAATAGGATACGTTCGTCCGCGCCACCATCGAAACTGATAGTAATTTCCGCGTTTTGTGTATCTTCTGGGCGCCAGCTTGAATCTAGTGTTAGTACCAGTGATTTTGCGGCTGCGCCTTTGATCTTAATGGGTGGCGTAATTAAGTGGCCGTTCCAACGGCTAATAGCGTCAGGATTACCATTTCCCTCCCAATCATCCCACTCATCAGGATCAGAAACAGCTCCCTTACCGATGCCTTTGCCATCATTGTGTACCCCTGTGAACTCGCTACGCCGTTGGTCTTCTGCTGTCGCTGTCCACCACTCAAGATCAACAATCGCCCAGGTTCTCCATTCAGGCATGCCGAGGTCCTTAGGGTTCTCGTTTGTAATTTCCCAACCCTCAGGCGGCGTACCCGACCAGACTTTGTTATCTTTAACCTGTTCCATTATGCTTGCTTCGAGGGGCACACCTTCAAAATCTTCTTCAAACAGAACAGTGTTAGCTCCCCAGACCAGTGATGTGGCAAGGCAAAAGATTACTGTGAGGGTTGCACGTGCGACGACTCCGATAAATCTGCTATTCATGATGAGCCTCCTATAGATAATGATTATATTCGTGCTGTGACGAAGTTGGCATTCCTCTGACTTTTATGTTGCTAAAACTAAAAACTAAAACGTAACAGCATACCCATCTGTTCTCGGATCAGAGCCTCCGATAAGTGCTCCGGATTCTGGATGAACCATGATAGCTTGAGCACTCCCCGGACCACCCCAATCTCCAACGATTTGGAGTTCATGCCCCCTTTCTCCTAAGCCATCCTTGGTCTCCGAGGGGAACCGGTTTTCTAACTGCAGGTCATTAGAACAAGTATGTGGAATGGTGGATTCCATCGGATTCTGCAAACTCCGCCAGCGCGGGGCAGAGACCGCTTCCTGCGGTGTCATCCCGAAATCAATCATGTGGGTAACGAGTTGTAAATTCGTTTGGACCTGTGTATCCGCTCCAGGGGTGCCGCATGCGATAAAGGGTTGACCGTCCTTTGTGACAATGACAGGGTTCATCGTATGGCGGACGCGTTTGCCCGGCATGAGACAGTTGGGATGTCCCTCTTCTAAATGCCAATAGGTCATACGATTGTTCAGGAGGATACCTGTATCACCTGCTACGAGGCTGGAGCCGAATCCTGACTGAATGCTCTGCAAGATACAAACGAGATTTCCCGCCTGATCCGCGGTGCAAAAACAGGTTGTATCTTCGTGTGCCTCTGGACCGCCTGCTGGAACATCAAAAGCCGCCTTATCTAAGTGGATACGTTCCGCTTGTTCAGCGGCGTAGGATTTAGATAACATCCCTTCTATAGGAACGTCCACCCACTCTGGATCCGCCATATATTTTTCCCGATCCGCGAAGGCGAGTTTTTTCGCCTCAACCATCAGATGCACGCTTTCGGCAGTATTACACCCTAAGGCTTGCAAATCAAAACGTTCAACCATGTTTAATTCTTGAAGCAGGATATGCCCACTTGAGTTAGGAGGCATCTCATAAACCTCGTAGCCGCGGTAGTTGACATGTATCGGCTCAGCCCAGTGTGCGTGGAAGTCAGTGAGATCTTCAGCAGTCAAGAGTCCATCGTGGGCACGGCTGAATTCACCGATAGCCTTAGCGATTTCCCCTTTATAGAACACATCTCTTCCATCTTTTGCGATTTTTCGAAGTGTAGCACCGAGATTAGGATTGGCAATAAACTCGCCGGCGGGGATGGGTTCACCATCGTTTGTAAAAATAGCACGACTGTCCGGTTCAGCGGCAAAGCGAGCGTTCTCGCCTTTAAGTCCACCAGCAAGTCTATAACTGACAGGAAACCCGTCTTCGCAGAGCGAAATTGCTGGTGCGAAAACGTCTTCTAACTTGAGTGCCCCGTAGCGTTCATGTGCGAGGAGCCATGCGTCAACGATCCCTGGCACCGAAACACTTCGCATCCCTTTCATCGGGATTCCACCGTCTTTAATGTAAGTTTCTCGGGTGGCGGCGCGCGGTGCGGGTCCGGTTCCGTTCAACGCCTCGACCTTACCGGTTTCCGCCCAATAGATGAGAATAAAGCCGTCGCCTCCAAGCCCTGAACCAGCAGGTTCAACCATACCGAGAGCTACAGCGGTTGCGATAGCTGCATCGACAGCATTGCCCCCAGCCATCATTGTCTGAATGCCAGCTTGTGAAGCGAGAACGTGTCCAGATGTAACCATACCGTTTCTTCCCATCACAGCGGGACGAAACGCTGAAGCAGTAATACCGTGTGGAGATTGCATATTTTTAATTTCCTTGCGGCTCGTTCAAGCGGGTTGTGTGAGGAACAGGCTTCTCCGTATATCCGCCCGCGCCATCGTTGCAGGCTATGTGCTCTGTAAAGTCGGAAGAAGACAACCTTTCACTCATCAAGCATCGTCTTAGCGAACGCCTCAACATCGACTTTTTCGTGAGTTCGAGCGGATTCGTTGCAGGCTTCCATGAGTATCCACGTACCGAGCGTTGTGTCCTGCATCCAATCCTGATCTGTCCCATTGGCAATCGCCTGCGCAAACGCATCAAACTGGAGGCGGTCATCTTCTATGAGGCCGGCGTGTAAATCTTGAAGGGATACGTCTTCAATAGTTTTGCCGAGTCGGAAGAGCTGTAAGTGTCCTGCATCTCGTCGGAGGTCTCCGTCCTCGCCGTGAAAAGTCCAGTGTCCGCTCCATCCGAACGGAGCTGTATGTGCTGCCCGCGTTCCTGCGTAAGAGAAAGGAGCCCCGTTTGCATACTCCATAAGCGCATTGCCACCAGCAGTTCCCCAAGCTTCAATCTGTCCGAGTTCGGGGTCCCGGCGGTTGTGAACATGGGCGGTAACATACTTTGGGAGCCCTTTCGCGGCGACGAGTTGATCGAGTTGGTGACTCGTGCCAGCGTGGAAGAAAAGACCATCAACATAGGCATCGGGTTGTCGAGAATCTGGACCTGTATATAAATTTTGGCGAATCCAGAATCGACACTCCCCTGCTAACATCTCTCCAATGCCCCCCTCTTCTCGGAGCCATTCCCGCATTTTCGCGGCGGCAGGGTTCCATCGCTTATTCTGCCCTTGGACAAGCATCAAGCCAGGATTCGCTTTATGTGCGCGTATAATGTCCTGGAATTCTGCTTGGGTCGTTGCGATTGGTTTGACGCAGAGCGTATGCATGCCGAGATTCAGACTTTCAACAATTAATTTGGCATGGACAGTCGTTGAGGCATAGATGAGACAGGCCTGCGCGTCGTGTTTCTCTTTTGCTTCGGTGATTGTCGTGTAGATGCGATCGGTAAGGTAGTCAGGAACA
The DNA here is from genome assembly GCA_007571305.1 of Candidatus Poribacteria bacterium. Classification (GTDB taxonomy): domain Bacteria; phylum Poribacteria; class WGA-4E; order WGA-4E; family WGA-3G; genus WGA-3G. Next base: position 9,393 of record RKRR01000177.1, read on the forward strand.
TCGCCTTCTAAACCTGCTACAGCTTCGCGGGCTGCTGGAAGATTGATGTCCACACAAGCGATGGGGTTAAGTCCTTTTGAATTGATTTGCGCTTGTAGGCGACCGTGCGCGAAATGAGTGCATCCGACATGAATAGTAGGAATCGGCATTTACATTCTCCTTTGATGGACTACCAAATTGACTTTATCGGGATTTGCTACAAAAACAGATAATAAAACTGGGAGATGGAAACCCGGTTCGTCTATAGATTTTGGTCAATTTCGTATGAATTCGCGCTTAGGATACCTCAACGACAGGTGGGTTGATGAAATCGTGATATTTCTGCGCTACTTTTCCGACGCTTGCATCGCCAGCATGGATAAGGACGCGGAATCGGAAGTGCATCTCTTCACCTTGTTTGAGTGTATAGGAACCATCTTTAGAAGGATCCCTTTCAAAAGTGCCACCTCCGAATATATTGCTTCCCATGAGCCCGTAATTGCGGACATGCCAATACGTCGGATAGCGCGGGTTGACAATATGATCGAACACAGCGATACCAACAGGTGTTCCATCAACAACACCGGAATAATCGCACCAGTTCGCACGTTTACCCCAAGTTTCTGCCTCATTGAGACCGCCAAAAGCGTTCTCTATCTTTCCACCCTCTGAAGCGTTCATCGACGGATGCACCCGAATTGAGATGATACCGCCTTCCTTAGTATCTCCGAAGTGAACATCACCCGCAGAAGCGATAAAACTGAGATCGAGATCAAAAATTGCGGCATCTTCAGGCAGGTTGTAGATGCGGAAATTTTGCACGTCCGTCATCAAAACATCTTCTGCTTGGGTCTGCCAACTATTCTCAGTATAAAGTCTACCGACAACAGCCCCACCTTGTTTTTGTGTAAAGCCTTGATGCACGACCTTTCCAGAATTGCTTCCTTCACCCCATAAGTCAACATCGTTGACTTCACCATAGGCGACGTAGAGGGAACGGTGATGGACATGATCCTTTGAAATGTCGCTTGTTTCACCGCGTGTTACTTCGCGTCCATTCGGACCAAGGACCGGAAAAAAGTACGGACGAAACTGAGATTTTGCGTAGCGAAATGTGGTAAAATGGCGGTCATTGAGTGTTACGGTTATAGTTTCGGCTTCTTCTTTTAACTGGACACCTGTTTCGCCAGCCACACTTCCTTCCGATAGGGTATAGGTCCGTGACTCACCCGCGGCAAGTCCATCGAGTATCCAGGTTAAGGTAGTACCACCCTCGTCAGCGTAGCACTGTGCTGAAATGACATCGCCGGATGCGACATCTGTTAAGGTAACGGCACGATCGTGGAACTGGCTCACGTCGGGATGGTTAACGTTGGCACTGACAGGGCACCCATCCCGATTGTGAAAACCTGCATTAACAGTAAACGTCGGAAGATTCTGATTCGACATAAATCTCCTTTTTCGTATTTTGGTTCCTCTCAGAAATTTCCTAAGTAGCGAAAAAAATAATCGCCCTATTCGCAAGAGCCATGCAGTTTTAAGTGTATGGCTACAGTTATGGAAAGGAGAAACGAGAGGGTTTTACCGTGTTAATTAGCTTTCCTCGGAGGTTAGGGCGAGGATTCCCTCTTCCTCGCTATTATAGTTCTCAAAAACGCTCATCAAGCGTCCGAGGATGAGAAGGTTACGGATATGTGCACCTGCGTTGACAAGTGCTGTCCGTCCGCCTTTACGGGAGACTGTCACGTTCACAGATACCAATGTGCCGAGACCGCTACTGTCCATACGGGTAACATTCTCGAGGTTAAAGATAACCTTTGGGGAGTCAAAATGCTCCTCCAGTTCCTCATTAATTTGCTCTCTAATTTCAGCGTTTGCCGCTCCAATCATGCGGCCCGTGGGGCGAATAACAATGACCCCTTCTCTTTGACGGATTTCTGCTAACATATATTTTCCTTTCTTAATTGCTCACACTAGGAGCGAATATGGGCTTATAAGTTATGCCCTAACAAAGAGATTCCCGATAGGTTAATATAGTTAATTTTTAAAATTTTGTCAAATATATTCGCAATAAGTAGTTTCGGGCTGAGTTAAATGTAGTTTCACAAGTTTTATGTAGGAGTGTTGACTTCAAACGGAGTTTGTAAAGTTTCACTCACGAAAGGTATCCTGACTGGGTAGATTCATACTTCCCTCTACAAGTTGAGACCAGATAGTTTCTACATTCCGGTAGTTATAGACATAACACCGTTCTGCCACATAAAGCGGTGTATATCCAATCGTGTAATGGTGATATGGGTTTCCATACCACGCGCGCTTGAGCAAAGACCAGAAGCCTTCAATCGTGTTAGTATGCTTATCACCCTCTACATATTGCCCTTGATGATTGATCACCTCTAGCTTCATTTGGCTGCTAAGAATATTATAGGCGTGGTATTCATCCATCATAAGTTCAGATTCTTTGACGTTGACAACACGTCTAATGAATTTCAGTATATCGAGAGAAGTTACCCCTTTGTGCCCTCCGAAATAACTTGACCGCCTCGTTCTACAGCACCAATAATTGCTGTTTTACTTGTGCCGCGTCCACGTGATGAGGGTTCGCAGTCTTCTTTCTTGTTCTCTTTACGAGGTCTGTCACCGATATAGGTTTCATCCGCTTCAATAACGCTTCGTAGCACAATAGGCGCGGTCTTCTTTGCCAGTTCAGCCCGGATACGCATCGGGATGAACCAAGCCGTTTTTTGGTTCACGTCTAAATCACGTTGAAGTTGATGGCTGGAGATACCTTTTTTCGCGTTCAAGATTAATGAGATAGCAAGAAACCACTTCCGCAAAGGTATTTTCGTGCCCTGAAAGACTGTACCACAGGTGACTCTGAATGAGGCTTTACAATCATAGCATTGCCAGCGTCCGATACGTCCTATGCCATCCTCTTTCGTGCATTTGATATGCCTTACTATTACAACCCAAGTTGCTACTTCCACAATTTTAGAGATTTATCTGCTATTTTTCATTGAAAAACGCTCAGGATCTGCAGCATTTCGTAGCGTAGGAAACCGTTGGTTTCCTGCGTGCTTAGAGTAGATTCCGTAATTACTTGGACATTTGTAACGTCGTGTGAACTCTGAAGTTATCTAATAGCACAAGCGAACAT
>RKRR01000170.1 GCA_007571305.1 Candidatus Poribacteria bacterium
TGCACTTCGCGGCGGGTGGCGGTTTACCGATGGATTCACGGCGGGATTCGGCTACCGGTATGGCAATATCGGGTTAGATTACGCTTTCGTAAACGGGAGGCACGTCGGTTCGCAATCCTCGCTGTTTTCGGTCAGTTTTTTTTATTGAAAATACCTCAAGACTAATTATGGTAGATTTCAGAATTAATCGGGCATTCCTCTCGGTATGGTTTCCGAACTGCACTTACCGGAGACCGTGCGTGCCGAGGCGATTCACGATTAGAAATCCCTTCTACAAGCTGATGCTCCTAAAAAAACACCTTGACCTTTTCCAAAATTTTGTGTAATCTGTTAAACATATAGGTAATATCAATGTGAGTTTGATTAAACCTTCGTCTACAACTCGCTGGGGGCACGCTATTCTTCTACCCCCCATTCTCCCCGCGCAAGCGGAGGGAAACATTCAATCTAAAGTGTTGAAATTTTATTATCAAACTCACGTTAACATCATTAATTCCTATTTTCAAGACAATAACAATATGTCAACACCCGCATCAAATCCGACAATTGAAGCACTCGACACTCTCCGCGAAAAACTTCGCGAGATGTTTCACTTTGCCCATAACGATCTTAACTTCGGTATCTTTCGCATCCTCAGGATTAAGCGTGATGAAGTCAATCAATTCATTGACGAAAAGTTACCCAGCATCGTGGATGAAGCACTCGCTGAAGTTTCAGGCGAACTTTACGAGAGTCAACTCTCGGAAGTCAAGGTATACGTTACTGAAGAAGGGGGACGTAAGCAGAGAGAATTGCTTGAAAACATCCCTGAGAACTGTGAAAAACTTATGGATTTTCTCAAGGCGGAAGAACAAGAGGAACTGATCTCACCCCTGGAAACTGATCCCGACAGCCTCAAAGCACACCTCGCTTTCCGCGTCTATAACCACATTCACAGTTTTTTTGAACGTTATTACCGAGATGGTGACTTCGGTTATAACGATAGAAGCACTGCACACTATAAAGTGGACTACCCAGACGAGGCGGATTATGACGGGACAGATACCCTTTTCCACTGGAAATGCCGGGACAGCTATTATGTCAAAACGGCAACAGGTTTCAATAGTGTCGCTTTTGAAATTGAAGGAAAACAGATTGAATACCGCTTGTCGGGGAAAGCAGTTACCGACATCGCACAGAACAGCAACCGTGACAATTTTAAGCACTATCGTTTGGATAGCATTGAGCCGCCGCAGACTGACGATCCTGAGCCGACATGGCGCGTGATCCTTCAGTTGGCGGAAACCTCAACGCCAAAAGTGGACATCTACACGAAAATGAACGCCCAAGTTTTCGGTGAGGCAGACGATGTAGGCATCTATCTCCACGAAAAGCCAAAGAAAGGGGAGGCACAAGGGAAACCGATCTTTAAAGACTTAACGAATACTTATGACAAGGTACAAGGCGGCAGATTAAAAGGCATTAAGGCACTTCGTGTGAACTTAACAGACTACGCAGCAAAATTGGCAGGGCACCCGGATTTCAAGGCACTGGGTAGAAACAAAATAGCACGACAGGAAATGCTTGAAAAACGCCCGAGGGTGCAGCGATTCCACGCCTTTGATAAAAATCTGAACACTTTTTTTGTCGGCATGGATTCTGACTACTTTATCCACAAGGATTTGGATAAATTCCTGAAGACCGAGCAACGCCGGTATATCCAGAATACCATCTTGGGCGATTTGGACACGCTCCTGAACCTCACTCCCGAAAATCCAGCCGTTGCTATCGCAAAAGCGTTCCGCGGTGTCACTGATGAAGTGATTGCCCTCCTTGTTGCCGTGGAAACGTTTCAAAAGCAGCTCTTCCTGATGAAGAAAAAGGTTGTCAAAACTGACTACCTCATCTCTGTCGGTAAAATTTCGGAGGTGACCAAAAAGGACACTGCGAAACGTGAGGCACTCATCACACAGATTTTACAAAACGAGGCACAACTTACCGATTGGCGAGACACTTTTGGGATTGACATCCGGGATCAATTGCCGTTGCTTGAGGGGTTATATCCGACACTGCCGTTAGATACGCGCTATTTTGATGAGGATTTTGTTGATAATATCCTGTCCCTGTTTCCGAATTTAGAGGTAGACATAGATGGCATCCTGATTAACAGCGAGAACCTTCAGGCATTGGACTTACTCATGGAGACATACCGGCGCGCCATAAAGTGTGTCCACATAGATCCACCTTACAACACCAACACGAGCGGTTTTCTCTACAAGAACGATTACAAACACTCCAGTTGGCTCACAATGATGGAAAACCGGTTGTCCCTTGCCGAGCAGTTGATGGCACAAGATAGTTGCGTTCTTTGCCATATAGATGAGAATGAGTATGAGAATCTGTTCAAGGTGTTTAACACTTTACCGATGCAGAACCAAGGGACTATTGTTTGGGACAAAAGGAATCCGGTCGGTGGTACAAATACAATTGCTACACAACACGAATATATTGTTTGTAACTCTAAGGGGAATGTCAAACTCTGTGTCCAACCTCTCAACCGGGAATCAATACTCAGAAAATCCGATTCCCTAATAAAAAAGCATGGTGCTGTCACACAAAAATGCCGAGAGGAGTTCAGAAAGTGGATAAGGGATAATTCTGACTTGAGTGGTGGAGAGCGTGCTTATTCAGAAATTGATGATGAGGGAGCAGTTTATACAAGTGTCCACATGGGGGCTCCAGAACTGCGTACTGATCCGAAATTCTTTCAGCCGTTAATTCATCCCGCTACTTGTGAACCTTGTCCTGTCCCAGGAAATGGTTTTTCAGGAACACCAGAATTTATGCAGAAATTATTAGAATCGGGCGAGATTCTTTTTGGTCCTGATGAAACAATACAACCCCGAAGAAAATGGTATTTGAAAGAGCGTCTTGTTACTGAATTATCTTCACTGATACCATCAGGTGAAAAAGGCAAGCCTCAGATAGATGCTCTTGGATTAGATTTTCCTTACTGTCACCCTGTTGGTTTATACGAAAAACTTGTCTGGGCAACCACACCGGATGGAAAAGGAACAACGCTCGATTTTTTCGCTGGCAGCGGCACAACAGGACATGCTGTTCTAAACCTCAACAAAGTAGACAATGGCAGCCGCAAGTTCATCCTCGTTGAGATGGGCGACTATTTTGACAGCACGTTGAAAGAGCGGATACGGCGCGTTATGTTCTCTGAAAACTGGAAAAATGGACACCCCGATACGAAGAAAAAAGTTGACGGCACGGTCGGCATGGTTAAGTATCAACGTTTGGAACAGTATGAGGATGTCCTCAGCAATTTAATTACCCCCCCCCCATTTATGTTAAGTAGTTTCAGTAATCAGGCTCCGGATCTCTCGCCTACAGAAGTCCATGTTCCCGTTCAATATCTTTATCGTCCGGAGGAGCAGCAAATTCGGCTGATGATAGATCTGCGCTCCCCGTTTTCCAATCGTATCACCTACGGTAAAGATAGCACGGAAGGCTTTGTAGATATTTTAGAAACTTACTGTTACCTCAAGGGACTTCCTATCCAGCGTCGGCTGCGGTTTGATTTTGATGGGCAACTCTATCGGGTTGTGCGGAATGGTCAGCGGTTGGTTGTCTTCCGTAACGTAGGTGAAGGTGTTGATGATACTGCCCGGTTGTTGGAGGTTCTGGGAGATCCTCGGTTGTCGGGTGCCACGGAGTTAGATGTTAATTATGATGCAGATCAGCGTGCGTTACTTGACAATTCAAGCCTGAGGAAGGTTTATGTAATCACGACATCGGATTTTGACACAGGTACGATATGGGATACCGTTGAAAGGTAAGCGGGCAAAAGTATTTGATTCTTAGTAAAGTTGATGTTAAAATACCCATAGTTTTTTGGAAGATGGTAGATCCTCTATACATCAGAAAAGGAGGTAATACAATGGAAGAATCAACAACTATCCAAGAGATTACTCAGCGATTAGACAAACTCACGCCTTGGCAACAGAAACAGATTTTAAATTCTGTCCTCTCTTTTTTAGGAGAACCGATAAGAGGTACCTCAGGTGAGGAACTGCTTAAATTTGTAGGTTTGTTTCCACCGGAAGATCTTGATCAGATAAAGCAAGCAATTGAGGAGGACTGTGAGCTGATAGATGAATCACAATGGTAACTACCTTTTAGACACGAATATCATTATCCAGATGTTTGCTGGGGATCCAGCGATCCAAGAAAAAATGCGAAGTAGTGTTAGTCTATTCTTGGCTTCACCCTCAGTTGGGGAACTCTACTACGGTGCACAGAAATCCGATAAAGTTATGGAAAATCTACGTAGAATTAACACATTCGTAGAAAACTATATTCTTCTCTCTTGTGACTTAGAAACAGCACAGTGGTACGGAATTGTCAAAAATCAGTTACGAAGGCAAGGGCACCCTATCCCCGACAACGATATCTGGATCGCAGCGATTGCCATGCAACATGGATTAATTCTGGTCACGCGAGACGCACATTTTGATCGAGTTGAATCTCTACAGATAGAATATTGGTAGACACTACCCCAAGAAAAAATAACGAAGGTGAGATAAGATCGGTATGGGCCCCTCTACCTCATCAACGAAAAAGAAAAACTTATGGCACTTTATCAAGATTACGAAGCAAAAATCTTAACTGAAAATAGAATTGACGTTCAAGATGATGGAACAAAACGAGATATTGAGTTGTACGATCCAGACCAAATATTACAACTGCCGGTTGAACCCTTGGAACGAATTCAGGATTTCTTGGACGATTACAATTATCTGACAGGGCAGAATTTCAAACTCCGTTATTATCAAGTGTTGGCACTCCTTTTCACTGAATGTTTTTTTGCCGACAAGCAATCAGGCGGATTTGACGCAAGCAGTGAACAAGCACAACAGCGGATGTTGGCGTATTGGATGGCAACAGGCAGCGGGAAAACCCACATCATGCACCTCAACATCCTCCAATATCTATACCACTTCTGTAAAAATGACGACGCTCGAAGAAATACCCAAGCAAAAACCCTCCAAATTTTTCTCACAACGCCTTTGGCAAATTTGATTAAGCAGCATGAACGCGAATTAGTGCCCTACGTCCGCCAACTCAACGAAATCTATAACAACCACATTGAACTGACACTTGACACGACACAAGGGCTTCTACAGAAGGCGGACGACTATTTCCAATTGCCGGATAATGGGAACATCCGGCGGCTGATTTTAGCCGACGAAGCACACATCGGTTTGAGCAATCAGGAGTCGGGGAAATTTAAAGCACTCCGAAACCGTCTCAACGTCGGAGAGTCCTTCCTCTTTGAGTATTCTGCTACATTTCACAACATTGCCAAAGAACTGAAAGACGAATACGATAAGGCAATCATCTACCGATACGATTATGCCCGCTTCTACAGCGATGGGTCCGGCAAGGACCATTTTTTTTCGCCGATAGCAGCGGACACAGTGGCAGCCGAGTCTGACAAGGAAATTAAAGACAATTTAGATGAATGTCTCCGGGTTATGACAGAGAAGTTGCAGACGTTTGAAAGGGTTCGTACTGATGAAGACTATGATAACGACCTGACGGTGCATCGGCCGTTGATGGCATTTATGGGACACACGGTAGAAAATCCGAAAGACGAAGGCAAAGACGATGAAGTCTCCGATATTCAGAAAGTCCTCGATTACCTTGCGGCACTCACTGAGACAGAACGTCAAAAATTTAGAGCTATTTTTGGTGGCAACATTATCGGACTCCTACGCGTTGCACGCAATCCAGACAACAATAACGAATTGTTGCTCTCTTACGGTGAAGGCGAAAAGTGGGGCATGATTAATGTCGGAGATGCTGCGGGGTTTCACAACAGCATTGAAAACCCGCATATTGAAATGCCTGAAGAGGCGATTGAAAATCCAGCCCTCCGTTTTGAAAACCTTGATAACGAAACGAGCCCGATAAACGTTCTCATCGGGAGTCGTAAGTTTGCGGAGGGGTGGAACTCCTATCGCCTCTCTGTGATTGATTTGATTAACCTGGGGAGTGCGAAGGGTAACCTGATTATACAAATTTTTGGGCGCGGCGTTCGACTCTATGGGAAAGGTGGCGATGGAAAACGACGGTATATTGACCATCACCCGAATTACTCCCTGCTGAGGAAAGATAGAGAAGACGAGATTCGGCGATTGGAAACGTTGACCGTTTTCAGTTTAAGGCGCAGTTATCTTGAGAACTTTCTCGAGGAGGTTCACGCAGGTGGTGTTCCCTTGCAGCACGTCTTTAAAATTCAGGTGAACCCGATGCTTTTTAAAGTGGATGGTAGCACATTTGTTCGCTTTGAAGAGTATCACCATCAACTCTCTATTTTCAAGCAAGGGAACACAGACAGCAGTGGTATCAAGCGGGTAAAGTTTGACAACGGGAACATTCACTATACTTACCGCGAAGATGGCATTGAAAAGTTGGGGACTCTCAGCAATTGGCGGAAGTTGACGTTAGATTACCGAACGGACACGCGGAAAAAAGCCCTGGATGTTCACGAAGACTTGAGGAAAAACAATGAAAAGTATTTTTGTTACCTGAATCGGGCAAAACTTGCCGTTGTTATTCACCGTGAAGCAGAGAAAAACCATCTGCAACTTTATTGCACCGGAAATCAACAGCCGACAATTAGCGATTTCTTGGCACTCGTTGGGGAAATTCGTTATCGGGAGCAAGGAAAAGACCCGATTACATGGACAGACCGGCTCAACCGCCGAGTTGTCGCTGATGTTACCTGGAAACTCCGCAATCGTATCAAGGCCCACATCAATCGGGCAAATTATATTTACGAACCGTTAAAACGGGAAGATTTTATTTATGAGTACACGGTGACGAAAACGTTTCAGGAACAAGGTGAATTGAACGATTTTGTGAAACAGATTGAAGACGCAGAATCAGATGCATTTCACGGAAATCCACACGTTCAACTTAAGAGTAGACTACAGCTGCCCCTATTACGAGGGCATCGGCACATTTACGAACCGCTGATGCGTCCTCAAGAGGAGGTGGAAAATGAGTACCGCGATGTGAAAGTATCGCCTGATAGATTGAACGCGGGCGAAAAGAAATTTGTTGAAAACCTGACTGAATACATCAAGTTAAAGTACCAGCGGAATAAGAGATACGAGTTCTATCTGATGCGGAATGTGCAGAAAATCGGAATTTATCTTGAAAGCGATGCGGGAAGTTATTATCCTGATTTTGTGTTGTGGGTGCTTGATACACAACAGGATATGATACATATTCTCTTTATCGATCCGAAGGGTGAAAGAGAGATTATTGGGGGAACAACGGCGGATTACAAAAATCATCCGAAAGTGAAACTCACTCGAAAATCAGAAGACAAAACACTCGTTACGCTCGAAAAGCGGTTAGCCGCTGAACAGGATCGGACATTTTGTCTCAATGCTTTTCTACTGTTACGGGACAGTTCCGAGTTAGGGACAGACCAATCCGATAAATGGGTTAAAGAGAATATGTTGGCGTATCATATCCTTCGTTTAGACTGGCATGAACAAACAGAAGACGGCTCCACGGGACGACTTTTCAGAGAAGAAAAATCGTATTTGGACCTAATGTTTGAGAAAATAGGGATTGAAAAGTAGTCGCTACTGCTTATGTTCCTGCTGTGTAATCACCAACTGCTTCCCTTTCAATTGCGCAGTGTGATCACCGGATGCAAATGTCTGCCACCGCTCCATGTCAACAATCTCATCCGGAATATGAAGGGTCTTTCCATCCCCGAGCGCAACTTCAAAGTCCAATGAAGCTTCGGGTACCGGTTGGACTTTCTTCTCAGGTGGCAACCACAGAGGACGTTCTGTTCCATCCTCGGTTTGCCCATTGATGGGTGAATACATAAGGTACTTTTTATACAAGCGGGCGCGGAGTTTCTCTGCAGTTTTCGGATCGGCATGCACAAATGCTAGTGCTTTCGGGTTTGCCTGTCTGATCATGTTAATGAGCTGCTGCTGGTCAGAATGCGCAGACAAGCGAAAACGTTCGACTCTACACTTGACCTCAATCGCGGTATCGCCGAGTTGTAATGTATCGCCGGATTTGAGTTCTTGCAGCCTTCGCCCTGGAGATTCTGCGTCTTGGTAGCCGCTGAGGAAAATTGCATGCCGGGCATCACTCGCAAGCCCAGATGCATAAAACACCGAGGCACCGCCTGTTAGCATACCAGAGGAAGCAATGATGCATTTAGGTGTTTCGTCTTTGAGAATGCTTTCACGCTCCCCGGGCTTCGCTTTTCGGACATTGTCGGTATGAAATATCGGTTGTCGAGAGTTGATCACGTAATTTTGTAGTTTTGGGCTGAGATGCGGCGGTAATGCCTCATAAATTCCACAAATTGCATTAACGAGGCCATCTGTAATCACTGGGAATTTCGGGATAGCTTTTGCAGCCTGCATTTTCTTGAGAATGAGAATAATCTCTTGGGCGCGTCCAAGTGCAAAGGAGGGGATAAGAACGGAACCGCCTCCTTCAATAACTTCTGCGACAGTAGTACCCAGGCGTTTTTCTTCCTCACTACGTGAAGGATGGTTGTCGGCTCCATAGGTTGCTTCACACCACATGAAATCGGGATTGAAGAAACTGATGTCCCGGATACCATCAATAGTATTTTGATTAAACGCAGATACGTCACCACTATAGAGAAACCGTCCCTCCGGTGTCTCTAAGAAAATAGAGACTGCCCCAAGCACGTGTCCAGAAGCATGGAACTGAAATCGGAAGTCATCCCATGGGGAGTGCCATACCCCGATCTCGGCAGTCTCCATCCTCCAGAGTGCTTTGTCAACCGCCTCTTGGTGAAATAGCGTATCCTCCGTTAATTCCTGCACACGCACCGCATCACCTAACATCACAGTCGCCAACCGCTGTGTAGGGAGCGTGGCATAGATCTGCGTGTGGGGGAACATCTGATGCACCAACGGTAGTGCCCCGATATGGTCGGCATGTGCGTGTGAGATGAAGATAGCATCTAATGTAGGTGCTATCTCTTTCAACATTTTCAAATCCGGGAGTGAGGCGGTGCCCCGCTCGTTCACGCGGACACCAGCATCAATGAGGATGTTCTTTTTACCAATAGATAACAGTAGACAGGAGGCACCTACTTCTCCTGCCCCGCCAAGAAAAACGTATTTCAAACTGAAACTGTCTCCTTACTCATAATTTTAATGGGTTTGAGAATAGTTTGGATCACACGAGTAACAGATACGGATCTTGAATATAGCCAGAGACTGTTTGTAGAAACTGCGCTGCAGGTGCACCGTCTACGACACGATGATCAAACGTTAGACTCAGTGCTAACATGCTACGAATAGCAATCTCATCATCATGAACGACCGGCTTCTTCAGAATCCGTCCAACCCCCAGAATAGCAATCTCCGGTGGGTTGATGATAGGTGTGAATGCATCAATCCCGAAGTTTCCGAGATTTGTGAGAGTAAAGGTGCCACCCTGGAGTTCACCGGGTGTCAATTGATTACTGCGTGCCCGCTGTGCGAAACTTCTCACTTGATCAGAGATATCCGATAACCTCTCCTTGTCTGCATTCCGAATTACCGGCACAACTAGTCCATCGTCCAGTGCAACTGCCACACCGATGTTAACTTCGGACAATAGGTGAATCCCTTCATCTGTGAGCGTTGCGTTGAGCCGCGGATGTTCCTTTAACGCGTTCGCCACGACTTTAACGAGCAGATCGGTATAGGTGAGACTTACCTCTCTCGCCTGTAACTTGTCGTTGAGCATCCCTCGCAGTTCGACGAAAGCCGTTGCGTCGACCTCTGTGTGGAGTGTGACACTGGCGGTGGTTTGAAGGCTCATGGTCATCCGTTCTGCGATAATTTCACGGATGCCATCCATAGGAATAACTTCTGTCTCCTGTTGGAGGGCAGGAGTCTCTATAACAGGGGCTTCAGCGGCGGCTGCGCTCGCTTGTAACACATCGTCCCGGACAATTCTGCCATCGGGGCCCGAACCGACAATTGAGATCAGATCAACTCCGTGCTCCTTCGCCAATCGTCGGGCAAGCGGTGATGCTTTCAAACGTGTCGTCTCTTCAATTGGAGCCGGTCCCCTCAAGTCAATATATCGCTGGACATCACTTTCAAGGATGCGTCCGCCGGGTCCAGAGGCTTTGACCTCGGTCAGGTCAATAGCAAGTTTTTCGGCAAGCTGGCGTGCCGCCGGCGAAGCTTTCGGTGCGACGGTCGTAGCCGATGGTGTTGCCTTCGGTTGTGCAGGTTGCACTGACGCTTGCGGTTCCGGCGTGGCACCCACTTCAACAGGTTCAGGAGGGGTGTCTGCCGCAACGCGTGCTACTTCCTCTCCAGGTGCACCGATAATCGCTAACAGGGCGTTGACAGGCACATTCGCACCTTCCTCAGCAAGCAATTGCGCGATAATACCATCAGTCGGGGATTCCTGCTCATGGACCACTTTATCGGTTTCAATTTCCAGTAAGGGTTGCCCCTGCGTAACAGCATCACCCTCTTTAACCAGCCATTTCCCGATTTTCCCCTTGGTCATCGTCTGATCCATCTGAAGCATTCTTAATTCAACTGCCATTTTTTAACTTTCCTTGCGGTTCGATAGGGTTCGTTTTAAGTGTATTCCGTGTGATTTTCGGTGCGAAGGTGCACAACCTCACAGGTTATACTACAAGATGGCAACTTAGGTTATTTTATTTGTAACGGAGTCATGAGTGTGTCTCGATCAATTCAATTAACAACTCAACATTCGCATCTTTTTCCAGAATAAGTGCGAATTTATGGTACTCATCACCCTTGAAAACCGCTTGAATGAACGGACTAAACGCAATTAAGAGTTGACTTCCCAAAAAGTTAAGCGGCTTACCAGTCTCTAAAAAGAGAATTGCCGGCGTGGTCAAGCCGCGCCGTACAATCCACCTTGCCGCCTTTTCAAGTAGAGCGTGTTGCTCGGACTCAGGAATATCTTCAAGGACACTTGGTATTTCAAGGTTCGGATTAAACACAGTCAGCACCTAACCTCTTGTGAATGCACAATCCTAAACCTCTAAGTCGCTCAGGTAATCGGCGATTTGTTTCGGTTGCCCATCCAGGGTTGTCTCCATTGCGGCAATGACAAGCACGAAACTTTTGATATTGTCCTCAATCCACGTATCAGAAGGTTCACCGCCATCGATCCAATTCAGGAATTCATCAAAGAGATGCTGATGCGCTTGATACGGAATTCCCGGTGCTTCATAGACTTCGGTTTCTCCACCAACACGGTGGATCGTCATTTGGTTGCCGCCTGCGATTTCCACAGCACCTTCCTCAAACTCAGCACGATAGTGTTCATGGTTCCAACAGTTGACGATACCAGCCGATGAACTGTTGCCTTCATAAGAGGTATGGACCCCATTATCCATCCGCATCACATAGAAACCACTGGAATAATGTTGGAAACTTGACCATTCGGGGTTCCATCCAAACCCAATCAAGGTTTCACAATTGCCTCCTGAGAGGAACCGCAGCATATCAAGGTGATGGACAGAGCCTTCAAAAAGAAGCCCGAAATCCATATCGTGTCGCCACGCTTTTCCCCATGAAAGATAACGACGGTAATCACAAGCGTATCTTCCTACAATGTGTTGAAGCCGTCCCAATCTACCTTCATCGCGGATGCGAACCAATTCCTGTTTATTGTCTGCATAACGATAATTTTGAATAATAGCACACGGCAATCCGGTTTTTTGGGCAGTACGCACCATCTCTTTTGCTGCCTCTAAGGTGTCTGCAATCGGTTTTTCACAGATAACAGGCATTCCATTTTCCATAGCCGCAATCGCGGCAGGACTATGAAATTGGGGGGGAACTGCAATACCACAGAAGTCCGCTTTGATTTCTGCACACGCCTCATTAAAGTCTGTGAAGAGTTGTGATGTTCCGAGTCCCAATGCCTCACCCTGCGCGGTAAGAACATCTGTATTCACATCCGCTAAGCCAACGATTTCGATCCGGTCGCTGAAATTATTCGTGAAATTGTTAATCCAGCCACCAGCCATACCACTGCCACCAATCATTAAACATGTTCGTTTTGCCATATTTTTAACCATGTCCTCCTGGGCTGCCCTCCACTACATTTCGGGCGGGTTTCGGGTTAATCTCTGACTGGGTTAGATGATCCGTGCGGTTTCTTCCGCACCGTGCTCCGTATCTCCAGCCGGACGTGATACTTGGGTTTACGCGCGCCATAGAATGCCTAATTTTTACTAAAGTTTGGACAATTTTTAGAATTAAGATGCGAGAAAGCAGAAAAGCAGGTATCCTTTGATAAACATAACGGTGTTTTGAAAGGATTATAAAA
>RKRR01000175.1 GCA_007571305.1 Candidatus Poribacteria bacterium
CAGGTCTCTTGCATCGTCAAAGTTTCCAATGCGGGCTCGGAAAAATCGGAGAAGTTCTTTGATATATCGGTTACAGAGGAGATTGCCGGCTACTTCACATCCCGTGAGGTATGCCGATACACGTTCACCATCGCTTGAGTTTTCCTTCACTTCCACCAAAACTCCATTTGAATTGGGAATATCTTGGTCTACAATGGTCTACAATGGTGTGGAAGTGACAAAACAGGGCGAAAAGGTTACATTAAATTTCAATACATTTTTATTTTCAAGATATGTTCACGCTATTCGGTGTCAAAAAATCAGGACTTCCGCAATTTTGACGATGGGAGGCTTTGTGAGAGGGAGAACCCCAAAAAACACAGATGCTCTCGCGGCACACCCTCACAGATGATGCGACAAAAGAGCAGCATGCGTAAGTCCTGATTTTTTCCTTTTACCATAAATCCTCCTGTCTGGAAACTTGACAAATTCAAGAGAAATAGGTAGAATGACGGGCTAAACTTACGTTCAATAATCCAAGTTGCTATGGACACGTTTTTAGGAAACCCATAGATGCCGTTTTTCAACGAAAAGCCTTCAGTATTTGGCTGTTTTTGTAGCATAGGTGACCGTGGGTTTCCTGTGGATATTTATGCACAACCTAACAGGTTATGCTACAGAACTGGCAACTTGGGTTTTAATAACAAGTTTCGGAGGTTTGCAAATTGCACCCAAAATGGCAACAAACTTAGAATTCAAGGCACAGTGTCAGTCGCTTGATAATTTCTATCCAAGGCTAATTGCGTTGAATGCGGTACACCGTGAAACTGTGCATCAGGTTGACACCTATTTTTATGTACCATCGGAAAAACACGTTACAATATTGGAAGTCTGTGAACCGCGGCTCAAGTTACGTGAAGCTAAGGGGTGGTCTGAGGGCTGGCTCATTTATTATGAGCGTCCGAATCAAGACGGATCTCGCTACAGTCAATATCAACTCTGTGAAATTGCCGATCCGGAGTCCCTCAAGGGCTTGCTAACTACTGCCCTTGGTGTCAAAACAATTGTGAAAAAACAGCGAGAAGTTTGGATGTTCAACTACACCCGGATCCACCTCGATACGGTTGTCGATTTAGGAGAGTTTGTGGAATTGGAGACAGTGTTCCGGGGGCAAACCGAAGCTGAAGCGATACATGAGCATCAACACGTCAAAGCCGTACTTCATTTGGATACTGAAGAACCGATTGCTGTCTCTTACAGTGACCTCGTTCTGCAAAAGCCATAAACGGTTTCAGGGACAGGTATATGAGAAAAATTAGGGAGGGAATTGATAGGGAGCTTTTTCTTTTACTGGACTCTTTAATAAACAGGACTTCCGCAATTTTGACCACAGGACGCTTGGTGAGAGAGAACCCAAAAAACACAGATGTTTTCGTGGCACACCCTCACAGGCTCTGCGACAAAAGAGTAGCAGGCGTAAGTCCTATACATCCGACCCTTTACAGCTGAGATAAAACTGCTTGCACCAAAAGTGGGATCATCAGTTCATGGTGTCCCGTGAACGTATAACCTCTACCCCCCATCTCTGTTGGGCGTTTGATGACATTCTCTACAGCGCGGTACTGTTGATTCATGTCGAAGTTAGCGGCAGTGAACTGAGACACCGTATGTCCTAAGTTCCGCGCGATCGTCAACGCTTTCAGGAAAACTTCAGGGAGGATGACTGCCGACCCCAAATTTAGCACAACTCCGCCGCCTTCCAAATCTGTCACTAACGTTGTGAGCAGGCGGAAATCGGTGAAACTCGCTGCGCCGATGACGGCACCGTTCGCAGATGGATGCTGATGGATAATGTCTGTCCCGATGGCGACATGTACAGTTATCGGAACATCGTACTGGATACCAGCGGCAAGAAGACTGGATGCGTTATAGGGCGCGTCCATTTCAATCAGTTGTCTGCCCAATGCTTCACCCATTCCGATATTTGCATCTGCGGCGTGCTGAGTCGCCTCGTTCATCAAGCGTCCAGTTTCCTCCCACATCCCGAACTGCCCGTTCTGGAGGTAAGCGGCGACATCCTCCGAAGTCTCTCCAATCAGCGCGATTTCAAAATCGTGGATGCTACTTGCACCATTAAAAGCAAATCCAGTAATCACTCTACGTTTTGCCAGGTCAATTAAAAGCGGGCTCAATCCGCATTTGATGACATGTCCTCCCATCATTACGATGACGGGTTTCTCGTTCCGATGAGCCGTAACGATATCGTCTATGAGTGCCAAGAAGTCCTGTCCCTTGAGGATATTCGGTAGACTTGCTAAAAATGGAGACAGGTCTATCTCTGGTTCCGGTGTCGTCGCGAAATCGCGGACGGAGGTCTTGTTGATACGGTCCCGAAGTGGATGGGTCGTCACAGAAGATATATCGATCGGGTTCCGGTGTTTTTTCATTTTTCTAATTTTCCTTGCGGATAAGTAACGTGCGTTAGAACTTTAACATGCTTTTCTCTGGGGTCGCCTGTGCCGTTAATGATGGCAGGACTTCCGCAATTTTGACCACAGGACGCTTTGTGAGAAGGAGAACCCCAAAAAAACACAGATATTTTCGTGGCACCCCCTCACAGGTGATGCGACAAAAGAGCAGCATGCGCAAGTCCTATAATGGTAGAAATAGCGGGAAAATTCGCTCCTACACATAGTGGTTGTCGCTGTCCCGCTCCTGTTGTGTATAAAAAATCATGCCGATAATAAACCAAAAAAGCAACACTGTGCGTTGATGTAAGATATTATCCGCAAGCCCGTAAATCAGAGCAGATATTAGAAACCCATTTGCACCAATATAGGTACCCATTTCCCAAAGATCATTCGTCTTTCGCATAACGAAAACCTGCCGACAGATAATTGCCACCATCCAGAAGAACAGCAAGAGCGAAGGAATGCCTTGCTCTGTGGCGATGTGTAGGTAGATGTTATGAGCATGATAGGGCGTGTAGTATTGCTCATCCGGTCCGCTGTGTTGATACTCATAGCGAAATCGACCCAATCCGATACCGGTAAGTGGATGTTTCTGAATCATTTGTAGCGAGGTCCGCCACCATTGTGGGCGTTCACTCATGAACCCCGCGGGGTGTGCAATCATCGTTTGGGCGCGCTCCTTGATATGTCGAGGGACAATCCCAATTATCACCTGACGAGAATTCGTATTCACTATCAACAGACAGCATACAATACCTACTAACACCAACCCCAGCAGACTTCGCTTCCATGGCATATATGTAAGTAAAGTTTTTACAACAAAGTAGCATCCGATGCAAACTACAGCCGCGGCGACGCTCACCCACGCAGCGCGCGTCAGTGTCAACACAAGATTTGCACTCATCAGTGCTAAAATCACATTGAGTCCCACGGCCGCGCAAATTAAGAAGCGTCGTGATTTTCGATGTGCTTTCGTTCGTTCGGAGTGAAAAGCCAGCTCGCTACATCCAGCTACAAAGTAACCCATCACAAATGGAAGTGTGAGAGCGAGGTATGCCCCTAAGTCATTTGGCATCTTGAAGGTTCCGGTGAGCCGTTGCTCAATCATGTAGACCATCAGATGCGTCTCACTCCTGCGGACTGTGTAACGTCTGTCTCTCGCAGGATCGTCAATACGCCATTCGTTGGGTTGTTTTGAAGGGACAAACAACGCAGTTTCGGAGAGCGGTACATTGCAATTCTGCAATTCGGCGCGTAATTCATCCGAGAACCCTTCACCGGTAGTGAGTTCCTCATGAAATTGTAATCCAATCCTCCCCATAAAATCAATCGCTAAACGGGTGTCATTTGCGTAATACCAGAGTCCGAGTGCAGAAGATAACCCCGCCGCGGCGATGAAGGCAATGACGATATGTCGCCATCGAGTGCCCAATCGACTGTGAATAACAGCATAAAAGAGCAGGACTGCGCGGAGATGTTTCCAAAAATAGCCGAGGCTACTGGTGGCAGGATGCGGAGCAAAAAATGAAGCCACCAAGCCCAATCCGAGAAACAGTAAGATGGGAATGTCGAGTGAAGTGGGTTGCCAACCGAGTTTCCGTTCTGAAATGATGCGTCCTACCCACCCGAATAGCACAAACGAGAGTCCGATGTTAAGGAATACTGTGGAATAGCCGAAGGGTAGGGCGAGAACAAAGATCAGAAATCCGATATAAGTCGCAGCATCATAGATTTGTGCTGACGTGAATCGTAAAGAGGAAAGTTTCAGTCCTAACATAACGTATGTAACGTGTGTAACGTAAGTTTGATAATAAAATTTGCCACACTTTAATTATATGTTTTCCTCCCACACCCTCTCTTGCCCTGCTTGCGGGGGGATACAGCGGGGTAGAAGGGTGGTGCGTCCCCCTTGGCGTGGAGATTAAGGTTTAATCAAACTCGCATTATGTACGAAACGGAAAATAGTTGAAAATTCAATGCAGATATAATATAATTTCTGCGTTAGCGGCCAATGAGGCCCAAGACACCATAGACTAAAAAAGGGGATTCCACCATGCGCTTTACACATAACCTTATTGCTTCGTTGTTAGGGCTTTGTCTTATCGGGTTGCTTTTTGTGCCAGTTACCCCTGCATTTATTGAGCGAGAGTATACGATTCGTGAAATCCTTGATGCGTGTACGAACATCGTTTTTGGCGAAGTAGAGAGCGTTGACCAGAAACGTTTGCGAGGCACCGTTACTGTGAAAAAAGATGTCAAAGGGAAAAGCGGACTCAAGGAAATTAAGATGAACTTTGCCACTGGACACTACAAGCGAGGCACATCGCCGGAGAAGATGGTGAGACTGCTGAAAAAGGGGATGCCTATCATCGTTTTCTATCGTGAGCATTACGGCATAGATAGCATGTGTTTTATTGACAATACGTGGTTCCAGATGCGTGCCTATCGCGGTGGATACAGTGGCTCTTGGTGGACGTTTACACATATTGATCCAATGATGTCCCGGACATTCGATGGCGAGACAAAAGCATTCCAAGCAATTGTTCTCGATATGTTAGCTGGTAAGATGTGGGTTGCGGCACCGAAAGATGCCGTCAAAGTTCTGGTACTAACAGGAAATAGCACACATCCAACATGGAGTCAAACCCCTGTCTATACGAACACAGCAACATACGAATATATGGCATTGCGGGCCGTGAAAAAGGTCCACAAACGCCCCATCGCGCATGAATCTACCAAAGAACACAAGTTGCCACAGTTAGAAAAAGCTGACATTCTGTGGATCGGATACGAAGAGATATCCAGTTACGGACACTACCTCCTTTCGGATGAAGTAGAGAAGAAGATTAAAAATTTTGTGAAAAAGGGTGGCATTGTCATTGTTACAGGGCAGGACAGTAGTGTTGAGAAGCCGTGCGGTGTCGGATGGCTACAAGGTAAGTTAAAAGGTGTTGAAAGCCCACCAACCCAACATTTCGCTGTTACTGAAGAAGGTAATTCCCTTTTCTCCGTTCCCAATACAATTGTGTCGGGTAAAATTTTCATTGATGACGCATGGGTGGACTGGAACCGACGCGATGAAATTTTTGCTACGACCGAGGACAGTAAAGAACTCGTTGCTGGAGCGAGGCGGCACGGCAAGGGGTTATACATTATCACCAGTCTTCGTAACGATAGCCAATATACCACTTCCATGAACAAAGCACTCATGGAAAATATCATGCATTACGCCGTCAGCCAACTCAAGTAGGAAATCATCATAGTGCAATTTGTAGCAGTATCCTCTACACATCTATAAGAATTTTGCCACAACCAGTGTAATGTCATCATTGGTGCTCGCGTCTTGTTGATGTGCGTGAAGGTCGGACAGAATCTCCGCTTTTATCTCTTCGGCGGACAGAGAGAGTTTTTGTGAAATGAGTGCTTTGAACCTGTCGAATCCATACATTTCCGAGTTAGGATTGAACGCTTCTGTGATCCCATCTGAGTAAATAACCAGTAGGTCACCCGGATACCAACTGACTTCAGTGCTATAGTATTGCGTGGGTGTGTCGAACATTGAGATACCGATCGGCAGAAACGAGGATTCTAATTCAATAGGGTTGCCATTCTCACTGTTAGTGCCGTCGTGTTCGGCACGATAGAGGAGCATCTGTGGATGGCCAGCATTGGCGAACTCCAACCGATTGTCAGGGTGGATGATAAGATAACAGCAGGTCATGTAGATAAAAGCCTGGGCATCCTCTTCTGTGACACGGGTAATGGCTTTCATGACTTCCGGCACTGAAGCGTCAAAACGGATCTGTGTTTGCAAGCAACTTTTCGTCATCGCCGCTATCATTGCCGAATGATAACCGTGTCCCATGACATCGCCGAGGAAAATGGCGACACTGTTGTCAGAGAGTTCCAAATAATCGTAATAGTCGCCTCCGACGCTATTTGCGGGTCTGCAATATCCGGCGGAACTGACACACGAGTGCGTGATTTCTTTATTTGGGAAGAGAGATTTTTGGACTTCAGCGGCAAGGCGGATGGATTCTTCTTGAGCAATCTCCTTACGAATAGAATCCATTTGAATCTCAAGGTCGCGTCGGATTTTCTCGTTCAAGACTCGGAACATCCCACTCCCAATTCGGGGTTCTCGTGCCATAGCGTTGTAAAAGTCGCTTCTCGCAATTCTCAGAAATTGTGTGGGTTTTACGGTTTTAACTGTGGCACTCCGCGGTTTATTGTCAATCAGGGCGATTTCTCCGAGGCAGTAACCTCTCTCATCGAAAAACAGCACCTCTGTTCCTGCCTTGATAATGCTGACTTCACCATCAACCAATAGATAGAGCGAGTCGCCTTCATCCCCCTCCTCAAATAGCGTTGAATGAGCTGGATAAGCGATTTCGCTTGCAATATGACAGATCGCTTTTAATTCGGTTTTTGGGAGTTCTGCAAAAAGTTCTGTCTTTTGTAAAAATTGTAACTTCTCTTCTTCTGGTAGCATTATCTATTCAGCCTTTGACTTTTTATAGAAAATGTGTTATTTTTAATAAAATGTTTTGGCATGTCAACTGCGTTTTGGGTGATTTACGGAAACATTAGACGAAATTCACGGATATAAGTTGAGAACAATACAAGGCGTGAATACCTCGGGTAACATATTTCAAATATCTATCATGACACAGAAAAGAGAATTATGTCAATAACTGATTTTTTTCGGGGAAAAGTTTTGCTCATTACCGGAGGCACTGCATTTTTGGGGCAGCCGATGGTCGCAAAAATCTTAACTGCACTTCCTGACATCAAAAAGATCTATCTCCTCATTCGGAGTCGCACCGATACCACTGGGAAGGATACTTCCGCTCAAGAACGCTTAGAAAATGAACTTCTCACCTCAGATGTTTTTGCATCTCTTCGTCGGCTACATGGCGAAAATTTTGATGCGTGGGCGCAGCAGAAACTGATGGCTGTTGAAGGTGATCTGACTCACGAGCGTCTTGGATTCAACGATACGGAATACCAAAGACTCCAAAACGAAGTCCAAGTTTTTATTAATATCGCCGGGCTTGTGGATTTCGATCCACCTTTCGATGATTCTATGTGGGGGAATGCCCTCGCCGCGAAGCATGTTGTCAACTTTGCAAAGGGGTGTCAGGATGCCGTGTTTCTCCACATCTCAACTGCATACGTTTGTGGCGACACCCCCGGACGCGTGCTTGAAGAACTTCCACCTCCCTACGAACACTACGCAACACAACATCGCGAAAAAACAGGAATGGCTATTCCAGAAACGCTCTCTGAGGAGATAGAAAACTTGCTTTCTCTGAGTGATGCCATCCGTGCTGAAGCCGATTCACCTGAAAATCTCGCTAACTTTCAGCAAGAAGCGGAGGCGGAAATAAAAGGAACGCGTAAAGGACTTGACGCACAGATCGCAGAATTGAAGGCAGAATGGCTTGAGGAACGCTTAGTTGAGGAAGGGTTAAAGCATGCCCGTTCACGCGGATGGAACGATACTTATACTTACATGAAATTTCTCGCTGAACAGATGGTCATGGCATTGCGCGGTGAACTGCCCACTGCTATCGTGCGCCCCTCAATTATTGAGAGTAGTTTCGATGAGCCTGAACCCGGATGGCTCGGAGGATTTCGGATGTGTGAACCCTTGATCGTGGGGTTTGGGAAAGGGCGACTTCCTGATTTCCCTGCAGATCCGGACATAATTCTTGATATTATCCCTGTCGATTTTGTAGTGAACGCCATCTTGGCAGCCGCTGAGGCTACAGCAAGACGCGGTGGTATTGAAGTGTATCACGTTGCGACTGGGACACAGAATCCGCTCTATTTTCGAGGTATCTTTGAGGCGACCTACGAATATTTCATGAAATATCCAATGATAGAGGATGGAAAACCCGTTACGGTGCCCATCTGGAAATATCCAAGTTTAGAAGAATTTCAGCGGAAATTGGATAGTCGTATGCGTTTCGTTGACCTTACCGTTCAGATCCTCGGAAAATTTCCGATACGGGCTGCTAAGCGGAAACGCCGCCAACTTGCCCTCAAGCAGAGCGGTATCAAAGCACTTTTGCATTACATCAGAATCTATGCCCCTTACACGCGAACTAACTTTGAATTTGAAACAGGGAAGACACAAGGACTTTACGATGGGCTTTCACCGACAGAACAGCAGCGTTTTAACTTCGATGTTTCACGGATCCATTGGAAGCGGTATTTCCAAGAAATTCACATACCCGGTATCAAGAGACATGTGTTGAAGATTGAAGATGGCACAGCAGACGATACGGAAGTCTCTCCCTCTACAAAACGGGAGAAGGCAAGTTCGCAAGATGAATCCGAGGAGTCCGCTACTGCCCCTGAATGGATTGTCCCAAAAACGATTGTAGACATGATTAAGGGACAAGCGGCTCGAATCCCAGATAGAATCGCGCTGCAGATGGCAACCGAAAGTGAATGGGAAGAGTACACCTATGCAGAGACATATACCTTGTCGCGTCAAGTCGCGTGGCAACTCTGGGAGAGCGGTTTGCGAAAAGACGAACGCGTGGTGTTGGTTTCTGAAAACCAGCCCGAATGGTGTATCGCCTATCTTGCGGCTGTCCAGATAGGTATCGCTGTGGTTCCGCTTGATGCCCAAACGCCTGCCCATGAAATTTTGGCAATCGCCGAGTTCACCGCTGCGAAATCTATTTTAGCCTCCGAAAATGTATTAGAAAAATCCAATGCGGTGCTATCAACAGCACAGATGATGTTACAAAACATCAACAGGAACTGCGAAATTGTCGGAGTTTCGGATGGTGGGAAGAGCAAAGCCTCAGCTGCCGCGATTCCTGCCGATTTTCCGAATGTAGAAGTTTCTTCAGATACCGTTGCTTCTATTATCTTTACAATGGGGACCACTGTCGAAGCGAAAGGAGCAATGCTGACGCACGGAGGTTTCATCTCCAACGTTCAAGCGGTAGCGAAGGCTCTCCCACCAACAGACACGGAGCGGATCCTGTCAGCACTCCCGTTGTATCATGCGTTGAGTTTCTCGTGCAGTTTATTGATGGCACTTTACAGCGGCACAACAGCGACTTACGTCAATGCGCTCCGTCCCACAACGCTTCTGAAGACAATGCGTGAGGCGAAGACCACAGCTTTTATCGGTGTTCCACGCCTTTTTCAGATGCTCCAAGCCACAATTGAACGACAAGCAGCGCGAGCAGACACACCGGGCGAGACATTGGCAGAAAAAGCACGAGCAGTCATGGGTGGGGAAATTCGCGTCCTCGTCAGTGGTGGAGCCCCGCTTTCCGATGTAATCTACGAGGGATTTCAGAAGTTTGGGATGACGCTTTACCAGGGCTACGGAATGACCGAAACAGCACCCGTTCTCAGTGTCAATCCGTATCAAAAAAGTAGACAGGGATCGGTGGGACCGGCGGTAGAAGGTGTGGAGCTTCAGATTGAGAACCCAGATAGCAATGGCATCGGGGAGATTATTGCTAAGGGCCCGAGTACGATGAAGGGCTACTATCGGAACGTTGATGCTACAGAAAAAGCTATTCGCAATGGCTGGCTCTACACGGGTGACTTAGGCTACATGGATGCGGAGGGTTACCTCTATCTCACCGGGCATTGCAAAGATATTATCGTTCCTGCTTCTGGAAAGAACGTTTATCCCGTCGAGTTAGAATCTCTATATCGGGATAATGCAGCTATCTCTGAAATGTGTGTCCTCGGCATCCCCTACGAAGATGGGTCAGATACGGCTATACATGCCGTGATTGTGCCGACCTCGCCCGACGAATCGACGAAAACGGAGATTCAGCATCATCTTCAAGCGCGAGCAAAGGAACTACCGAGTTACCAACAATTCCATAAAACCCATTTCTGGGATGATCCGCTACCAAAGGCTGCAGATGGAAATGTAGACCGGCAACGTCTCAGCCGCAGTTTGGAAGCGCATATTAAAAATATGACAGATCTGCAGGAGGATTCTACTGCAGATGTAGAAAGTGCTCCACTAAGAACAGATATACCAGAAGAAATCCTTTCTACCTTCGCACGATTAGCACGCATGCCGACACATCAGATTCACCGGAAGAGTCGTTTGGATAGCGATTTAGGGCTTGATTCACTCACGCGACTTGATCTCCTGTTAGTTCTTGAATCCCGACTCGGCGGAACAATTCCCGATGCTCTACTCGCCAATCTGGAGACAGTCGGTGATGTCGTTCGGTTAATAGAGACGTTCCCTACGGATATTACGAAAGAAAAGGATAGTTCTGAGGAAAACAGAAATCTGGAATATGGACAGATGCCGCGGTGGTATGCGCGTGCTTTCCGCACTGTGATTACCGGTATCTATCGGAACTATTTTTCCTTGAAATGCTATGGGCTTGAGCATATTCCGCAGGGCAAACCCTATATTATCATGCCGAATCACACCAGCCATCTGGATACATTGACGGTGATTACTGCTCTCGGAACGCAAGCATATCATCTCTGGGTGCTCGCCGCACGGGATTACTGGTTTGCCACGCGTCTTCAAGGCTGGTTTGCTCGGACGTGCCTTAACGCGCTCCCGATAGAACGAGAAGGCAACTTTACTGAGTTTCTACAAGATCTCAGGGCAGCAAATGAGGTGATGGCGCAACATAAGGGTTTGCTCATCTTTTCTGAAGGGACGCGATCTCTTAATGGTGAACTTCAACCTTTCAAACCTGGGGTGCTCAGTTTGCTGATTTACGGTCCTAACGTCCCAGTTATACCGGCTTATATTGAGGGGACCTACCACGCTTTGCCCAAAGGACGGAACTTCCCTAAGAAACATCCTGTGCGTATTATTTTTGGTGAACCACTGACCTTTCCACCGGAGAGTTGGGCAGAACACGGCAGAACATCAATCGACCCGGACAGATACCAAGAATTCTTGGAATTGGCACAAAATCGAGTTGCTGAACTTGGGGCAATGTTGAAACAACAGGAAAGTTCTTAAAACTGTTCATCAAACCGCAAGGTATCGTTAAAAAATCATGTCGGATCCGAACCCGAAAAAAGTAGTCGCCTTCTTCGATGTAGATGGCACCTTATTGAAGTCTACGATTGTACATTACTACATCTGGATGCGCTCTGTCCAAGCTCCATTCCTTCTCAAACGTTTGTGGCTTGTTGGGTTTCTCCCCAAAATCGTCTACTACTTAATTTTGGACAGAATCAGCCGTCCTCTTTTCAATCAGGTGTTTTATCGTAATTACAGTGGGATGCGTGTTGCCGAGATTAAGAGATTGTCTACTGAAATGTTTGGGGCTTACTTACGTCCGAAGATCTTCCCTGCCGCGATGTCGCAAATTCAGGAGCACAAGGAACAAGGCATCGCAGTCGTTTTCGTAACCGGTTCGCTTGATTTCATTGTCCAGCCGATAGCGGACTACCTCGCGATTGATGCTGTATTGGCACCGCAACTTGGTGAACGAGATGGACAGTTCACCGGTGAACTTACAACCGCGCCGCTCATTGGGGAAGAGAAAGCAAAAGCAGTGAGGGCGTATGCTGAACAACACGGGATTTCACTGAAAGAGAGTTATGCTTACGGTGACAGTCAATCCGATCTGCCTATGTTGGAATGTGTTGGCAACCCTGTCGTTGTAAATCCAGGGAAAGCACTTCGTGAGAAAGCAGTCACTTCCGGTTGGGAAATGCACGAGTGGCTGTAGAACGATGAAAAAGGAGAATAATCATGAATATTAGACGTTATTTTGAGTCCTTATCCGAACCAAACGATACCATGTTTGTTGAAATTGGGGATAGGCATCGGTTCACCCGTCGCGGTGACGATTGGATTAAGTTTCGTGAAGATCTGATTGAACTCTTGGAACAGACGATTTCTGATGAATTATCCAAAACGTTCGCGGAAGCGACGGAAGGCTGGGTTTCG
>RKRR01000196.1 GCA_007571305.1 Candidatus Poribacteria bacterium
CCTCAATCAGAGGCACGAGAGACGGAAGCAGGAATCACAGAGAAGGAGTTGCGTGTTTCTAAAGAAGCACACGACTTTAGACGTAGTGAGTATCACAATCTTGACTTTAACGTGCTTTGAGAGTATAATTCTTTAAAGAAGATATTCCACCCTACTATAGGCTACCGCTCTTGAAAGCGGAGGTCTCTGTAACACGCCCAAAACAACACAATTGTATGGTATAGATATGAAGCATTCAGATCCCCATTTAAAAGAAAACCCTAACAATTCTTCTGATACGAACTTTATTCGTCAAGCGATAGAAGAAGATCTCAGGACAAACAGGTATGACGGTAGGGTGCATACCCGATTCCCGCCAGAACCGAGTGGTTACCTCCATATCGGGCATGCCAAGGCTATCTGCATTAGTTTCGGTATTGCTGAAGATTTTGGCGGACTTTACAATTTACGATTCGACGACAGCAATCCCCTCACGGAAGAGAGTGAGTACGTAGAAGGAATCAAACGAGATGTCCATTGGCTCGGATTTGATTGGAAAGAGCGAGAATATCACGCTTCCGACTATTTTGAGACGCTCTGCGAATATGCCGTCAAACTCATAGAGAAAGGGAAAGCGTACGTCTGCGATTTGACCCCAGAAGAGATGCGCTCCTATCGTGGTACCTTAGTAGAACCGGGAAAAGACAGCCCCTATCGCAATAGGTCTATTGAGGAAAATCTGACTTTGTTCCATGGGATGCGCGCCGGCGAATTCCTTGACGGTTCGCGGACACTTCGGGCAAAAATTGATATGTCCAGCCCGAATTTGAATATGCGTGATCCGGTGATGTATCGCATCCTCCGTGCGCATCACTATCGTCAGGGCGATGATTGGTGCATCTATCCTACCTATGATTTCACGCATGGGCAGTCCGACTCTATAGAAGGTGTAACGCACTCCCTCTGTGATGTCCAGTTTGAAGACCATCGTCCGCTCTACGACTGGTTCTTAGAGGGACTTGAAATTTATCAGCCTCGGCAGATCGAATTCGCTCGGCTGAATCTTACTTATACCGTATTAGGCAAACGGAAACTCAAAGTCCTCGTTGAGGATGGACACGTCAGCGGATGGGACGATCCGAGGCTACCTACGCTCTCTGGGATGCGTCGCCGCGGTTATACACCCGAAGCTATCCGAGATTTTTGCAATCGCATCGGTGTTTCAAAAGCGGATAACCTCATTGAGATAGGCAAGCTTGAATATTGTATCCGAGATGATTTAAATCGTCGCGCACCGCGAGTTATGGCAGTACTCAATCCGGTTAAGGTTATTATTGACAACTACCCGGAGGGACAGGTCGAGATGTTCGACGCTGAAAATAATCCTGAAGATGAGAGTTCAGGAACACGGCAGATCCCATTTGCACGGGAAATTTATATCGAACGTGAAGATTTTATGGAGGATCCGCCCCGGAAATTCTTCAGATTGGCTCCGGGACGAGAGGTGCGGCTTAAGCATGCCTATTACATCCAGTGTGAACGGGTCGTTAAAGATGAAAATGGCGAAATCGTCGAGATTCACTGCACCTATGATCCAGAGACGCGTGGCGGTTGGTCGGAAGACGGACGGAGAGTAAGAGGTACATTACATTGGGTTTCTGCTAAGCATGCTGTTGATGCTGAAGTTCGCCTCTACGATTCGCTCTTTACAGAACGGGAACCGGAGAACGCCGCAGATGGCGCGGATTGGATGCAATTCCTAAATCCGAACTCCTTAGAGATTCTAAGCGACTGTAAAGTTGAACCGAGTCTCGTTGAGGCGACCCCAGAAGACCGGTATCAGTTCCTCCGGATGGGCTATTTTTGTCTTGATCCAGATACATCCCCAGAAAAATTAGTATTCAATCGTACAGTACCACTGAGGGATAGCTGGGCGAAGATACTGAGGGGACAGCAATGAACGAAACACCAGATAGAGCAACAACTGTTGTGAAAGATCCAGTTCGAGTGAGAATGGCACCCTCGCCCACCGGTTATTTACACATCGGGGGCGCACGGACAGCTCTATTCAACTGGCTGTTTGCCAAGCACTACAACGGCAAATTTATCCTTCGAATTGACGATACGGATATGGCACGTTCCACTGATGAATCCATGCACGAGATCTATACCGCGCTCAAGTGGTTAGGACTTGAATGGGATGAAGGGGGCGATAAAGGCGGACCCTGTGGGACTTATGTACAATCTGAGCGAAAAGCCATCTACGAGGGTTATGTTGCGCAGTTGCTTGAGAGCGGTAACGCATATCACTGCTATTGCACACCGGAAGAACTTGAGGAGATTCGCACACAGGCGCGTGGAAATAAACAGCTCCGCTCCTACGATGGAAGATGCCGAGACTTAACTTCGGAAGTCGTAGAACGTTATGTCGCGGAAGGTAGAAAGCCGACTGTGCGCATAAAGATGCCTGAGACACCGATCCGTGTTGACGACATTATTCTCGGCTCTCGGAATATTGATCCCGCCACTTTAGAGGATGAAGTAATTGTACGTTCAAACGGAATGCCGAACTACAATCTCACCTCTATCATCGACGACGCGGTTATGAAGATAACGCACGTAATTCGGGGAACAGAGCATCTCAACAATACACCGAAGCAGATTGCGATTGCGATTGCCCTTGGTTTAAACGTTCCGCAGTTTGCACACATTCCGTTGGTGTTGGATAGTAGTGGTAGAAAGATGAGTAAACGTCATCACGGTGATCTCGTGGCTGTTAACCGCTACCGTGAGCAGGGGTATCTCCCTAAAGCGATGTTAAACTTCGTTGTCCGACTCGGTTGGTCCTACGACGACAAGCAGGAGATTTTCTCTGTTGATGAGCTCATAGAAAAATTCGATCTCGAGCGGGTTGGAAAGAGTGGAAGTGTTTTTGATATTAAGAAATTGGAGTGGCTCAATTCCCACTATATTAATCAACTGGATGTTGCCGCGCGGACGGATGCGGTCATCCCGTTCTGGCAAGAAGCAGGCTTATTGAACAATTCAATTGAGAATCGGAGTTGGTTGGAAGACATTGTAGCAGCGGTGGGTGAACGTCTGACGACGCTACAGGACATCGTTCCACAGACCTCCTATTTCTTTACCGATGCCTTCGAATATGACCCGAAGGCGGTCAAGAAATGGTGGGGCAATTCAGAAGAAAAGAGAGAGAGGACGAGAGCGATTCTGACGAATATTTCACAGATTTTGGAAGAGATCCCTACGTTTGATATAGAAACGATTGAAGCGGCAATTTGGAAATACACAGATGAGAACAATATCAAACGCGTCGCAGCGATGCAAGGTTTGCGGATCGCGCTGACTGGAACATCGTTCGGTCCGAGCCTTTTTGATATTGTTGTTATACTCAGTAGGGCAACGGTTTTAAAGCGAGTCCAAAAGGCACTTGAATTTCTATCCGGGAATCCCTAAGGTTTCCGCCCGAGGTATAATCACATCCGAGAGTTATCTATACTTTTCATATATAAGACATTATAATGATTTACTCAAGCTGTGTATGATAAGCCCAAGGTCTAAAGTTTAGCCGAAAGTTGTGTAAACCACAGCAAATCTCCATGACCAAAT
>RKRR01000174.1 GCA_007571305.1 Candidatus Poribacteria bacterium
TCAAGCACGCATTTGCGGAAATCTGAGGAATAACTCATAAGACTCAGAGGATACCATAAATAGTAGAATATGTCAAACTATTTACAGGCTTTACTATAATCTCGTTATCGTTACGGAGCGGACGCTCGTCAAGATGCCACTGGTATTTTTCAAAGAAGTCGAAAACCTGTTCAAATGCCTTATCAGAAATCTCAATCGTCTCACCGTGAAGCGTCTCAATCTGGTGTTGTTGAAAGATGCCGCCGTTGAGGTAAGGCACTTTTCCCAGTAAGTCTCTGACAGTTCTGCTCCGCTCGGTCTCAGGCTTCGCAAACCCTTCAAAGAACAGCGGACACAGGAATGCCTTGTAATATCGGTTGATGCCGTTGGTTTGGCTTGCGGTCAACTTCGCACGTAGGTAGTGGGTATTGCTGTCCAGAAAGTTTTTCTTCTGAATGAAGTAGATGAACATCAGCCGATTGAGCATCACAGAGGCATACCAGTGCTGCATCTCGTCATCAGGAATGCCCCTAAGGAATGTGAGGAAGGTAGTATGCTCTCTTTTGAAATGGTCATAGAATCGTTTGGTGACCTTTTCAACGTCAAAACCTGCCCGAACGCGTTGGGTCACGTCAGGGAGTGTCAGGTGTTCTTCTTCCTGCAAGTTAAAGGCGATGGTTTGCAATTTCTGGATGAGGGATTCCCCGGACTGTTCATTGCTGTTATATCTGTGTTCGCGACAGGCGGTAGGTTTCCCGTGTTCTCTTTTGACCCACTGATAGATATGTGTGTTTTTTTCGGCATCGGTGTAAATGATAAGATTTTCATGGCAAGCTTTTGCGACCTCCCTTTGAATCTTGCGGCGTGTTGCGTAATCTGGGATGCGTCCATCAGTTCGGGGTGCTGGGCATTCAAAGACGATCATTCCGCGTTTTTCTGCGATGGCGGTGAGTGGATAGTCGGTTTCATCTACTACGATGTTGAGGGTTTGGGTGTGATGGTCCCAACCGAGCCTCTCTATAAAAAGGGTTTCAAAGTCGGATTTTTTAAGGTATTGACGTATTTCTCGAAGGTTAAGCATTGGCGTTTCCTGTCGGTTCGTGGGATTTCAAAAAATAACTACCCAATTTGCGTAGGACATCGTTAATAAATATCACCACGATTGTCAATTTGTACAATGCGGATTAGCCGCTTGTTTCTGTCAACTCGGTAAATGAAACGAATATCCGCTATCCGGTAGCGATAGCGGTCCTTTTTTCTTCCCTACAGCGGTTTGATTGTCGTAGGATTTTCATGCCTAAACGGAGAGTGGATGATGTGTTGAAAAGCCCCATTAATTCGTTCCCGCGTTACCTGATTTCGTCGCTTAATGAAGTTTTCGACTTTCCTTGGCAGAGGTTCAAGAGTATATGGCTGATGATTCACAGCCCGATCTCCTTCTTAATTTGTGACCATGGTTTTCCACCGCCAGCGTCCAATTCTCGTTCTGCCTCAGCAATATCTGCTAAGACATCAGGTTCTGAATTAATCAAGGCAGTTTCACGCCATCCGGAGAGAAAAAGCGAGAGTGTCTTTGCATCTTTTTTCTCCTCTGATATTTGTGTTACCAGTTTGAGCAATTCCTCAAAAAACTCAACAAGTTCTTCGGTTTCTAACCATTTGATCCAATCAACATGTTTTGAGGTCGTAACGGATTTGACGAGCAATTGATCGTTCGCGAGCTGTCCAACGACAAGTTTAGATTTTTTCATTTGGAACCTCCGTATGCGCGGATGCTAAGTTTTTGTAAATTATACAGGGTGTATTAAGGAAGTTCAAGATTTTTCAGATCGTTTATACACTGCTTGTGCGAAGTCCTAGCGAACAGACAATTTGTGGTTCTCGTATCTGGTTCTCTTCCTCAATAATACAAAGTCTCTCTGTTTCCCATAAATCAATCACTAATGCAGCGAGATCCCCGTTAGAAATACCACTACGGAGCTGACGGTTGAGGGTATCGGTTGCTGTTTGTCGTAGCGGATAGCGATAAATATTTTCAATAACTTGTCTGAGTTGTGACGTAGCGAGTAGCGTGCCTTCAACCTCTGATGCGTAATCCTTCAGACGTTCATACGTACGGAAGCGGCCCCCGGAGGGTCGTCCTAATTGTCCTCCGATCGATCGTTCCTCAGAAACAATCAACCTCGCAGCTTCTTCTACGAGACGGTGGTGTTCCTCAAGCGGTGGTAGTGCCTCGGTGTTGGGTTTGCACGCCGCTGTTTGAAGAATCGCAAACTGTGATTCCGTTACACTCTGTCCATCTCGATCTATCCATGCCAGAGCGTCGTTTTCTTGCCCTGTTCGGATATAGACTAGCGCGCCTTCGGGTTCGTTATCTGTTGGAACATGAGGTTGGGTTGAATAAACGACAGATGGAAGATGAGAGATAATTTTTTCTAAACTCGGATCTTGTGTAATGGCATTTTTCCAAATCTGATAGGCGTGAGAGGCAAGGTCAACATCGTTATCTCGATCGTCATCAAGTAAGCCTGCCTGCTCATTGTAGAGATGAACGATTGTTTCATTGCCTTCATCACCATCGTCTTCAAAGAAGGCCTCGTCCGTGCCGACCACCTCGGCGTTCTGACGGAGACGCGCCCGGACACGTCCGCGCAAGTTGATGATACGCTCCACACCTTCAGCAGGTAGGAAGGAATAGCACAAAATGTTTTCTGCTTGTTGTCCAATCCGGTCAACCCTACCCGCACGCTGCACCAAACGGATAATTGCCCACGGGAGATCGTAGTTGACGACAATTGAACAGTCCTGCAAATTTTGCCCCTCACTCAGGACATCCGTGCTAATGAGCACTCGTAACTCATCTTTTGGCTCAATTCTACCCCGACTATTATTGCTGACTGGACTGAAGCGATCTGCTAAGGCGGTGGGATCTGCTGAGGCACCAGTTGCTGGAGCGATTTGTGTCATGCCACATTCTAATAATGCGTCTGTCAGATACTGCACTGTATCCGCAAACTGCGTGAAAATCAAAACCTTATCGTCCGGATGGGTACCGGTGAGGAGCTCTTGAAGTGCATTGAGTTTTGCGTCTTTTTCTTGGTCCCACGTGCCGTATTGTTGTAAGACTTGCATGAGTGCGTGCGCGTCCTCGGTGAGTTCTTTCCGAAGCATGGGGTGGAAGAGGTTTGGACGGAGCCACTTAAACCGACTTTTATACTGGGTTGTGTAAAGCCGATAGATAGCGGCGGCGCGTTGCTCGTATGCGTTGACTGTGTACGAACTGACTCGAGCATTTATGAGGCCCAGTTGCATATCATCGTCATCACCAGAAGCATCTAAGATAAGGGTAGCATCATCGGTATCTCTGTCCTCAAACCGAGAGTCAAGCATATCAGCGTTCTGTGATCCGATTGGTAGGGGTTCATCGTTTTCAATAGCGTGAAGAAAGATATAGTTCCGTAGGATATGCCTGTCGACGGACTGGATGAACGCCTGTCCACTGCTTTCAAGGCGTTTGAAAAGGTTGGTTCGGCAAAATCCCATCAATCGCTGTCCAGCACGGGAGAGGTCCTGTAATTGCTGCTGCTCGGCTTCTGTCGGTGATTCCGATGGTGGGTCAACGATGTAATTTGCAAGTCCATATCGAGCCAATTTGAGAGTGCTGATCACATCCACAACGGAATCGGAATATAGTTGTGCGTAGATATCGTCTGGATTTTGATCGTCAATTTCAAACTGCATCGTTTTCGGCACACGTGTGGGGAAGTAGGAGCGCGTACCGTCAGGAAAAGAAAGAAATTTTCGTTTTGTCTCAGGATCCGTTTCGGCATAGTTTTCTGTGATAAAACTGCGCGTCCTTCGCACAAGATACCGACGCATCAACTCACGCCAGTCATCAATATGCTCACTGTGTTCAAAGGCTGAAAGCGTGCGGACCCCGCTTTGATGTTTGCGAATAAACTCGGTTTCACCGCCTAACTGCTTGATGTATTGCTCCGGCCGAATACCGAGATCTTCGGTTTCGTCAACAAAGAGACGAAGTTGGTTAGAGAGATCGAGATAAGTTTTGTTATAAGGGGTGGCAGAGAGGAGGATAGCCTTACTCTCATTTTGTTGTATATAGTCCTGGATCGCGCGGTAGCGTTTGCCTTCTCGGTTTCTAAGGTTATGACTTTCGTCAATCATGACGAGCCGATAACGCCGAAGGTCCGGCAGCACATTAAGTACCTGGCTCATTGAAAGCACTCGTCCTCGTAGGCGATATTCCTCCCGATGATGTTCCCACATGTTGACGAGATTTTTCGGGCAGATAATCAGTGTTTCGACGTCGTAATCATTTTCTTGTATGCGAGCGAGTGCCGTTCCCATGCGTGTTTTTCCGAGTCCTACGACATCGCCTATTAGCACGCCCCCACGTCTGTTGAGATGGTGTGCTGCGATTTTCACGGCGGCGGTTTGGAATTCAAATAGTTTGTCCTCAAATTCGCGTGGGATCCGAAATTCAGTCAACCCAGCGCGCGCTTCCTGCGAAAGATGATACGCCATCTTGATGTAGATGTGATACGGGGGAATAAATTCTTCACGCGCCCAACTCTGCTCGATAATCTCAACTAATTCCTTAGAAATATCGATGCACCACCGGTCAGTCCATCGGTCTTCAAACCACTCCTCTAACTTATCACAAGCATCCGAGTCAACAACATCAATGTTAAGTTCTCCTTGTTGTGAGAGTCCAGCAAGGGTTAGATTGCTACTGCCGAGGTAACCGACGGTTGGGGTGACCAAATCGGATCGGTACAATAGATAGAGTTTCGCGTGGAGCGGGTGTCGGAGAAAGAGTTTGACTTTCACCTTTTCGTCACGAAGCTGCTGTGCCAACTGGCGTAATCCTATTTCGTCTCCACGCGTCGGCACACCGACGGTCAACTGTTCTCGGAACTCTTCTGCTAACCTACGTTTGAGACGGAGTGCGATCTGGTTGTCGATTCTACCGTCCTGTTTCGCAAGCCTCTTGGCTTCGCGGAGTTCGTCCTCTGGTAAACGTTGCATCCCGACGAGTAAGCGGCAGCATTCGCCTTCACCGCCATCCCAGTTCTCAATGTAAGATCCGAGTCCTCTCCACCCCCGGAGGTTAAAATAACCCACACAAAAGTCAGCATGTGTGGCAGTTTCAAGTGTCTGTTGAAGGGCAGGAAGCAGCGGTTGGTCAATGTTATCGAAGATACGTGGCATTTCCTCATAATCCTTACAATTCAGACATCGGACCTACTGCGGAAAATTCGGTTGAAGCACACCATACGGCAATTGCTCTCCTTTCAAACCTGCCAGCAAATTTTCCATCGCCATTGTCATCATTTTCATCCGAGTCTGGATAGTAGCACTGCCGAGATGTGGGGCAACGATAACATTGTCCAGGTCGAGGAGAGGATGATCGGTATTAATCGGCTCCGGCTCAGTTACGTCGACAGCAGCTCCTGCAATCTGTCCTTGTTTGAGCGCATCATACAAGGCGTAGTGATCGACGACGGGCCCTCTCGCGATATTGACTAAAATGGCTGTCTTCTTCATTAAAGCGAGTTCTGCTTTGCCGATGAGGTGTGTTGTGTCCTCTGTCAGCGGGACGTGGAGTGTTACGAAGTCGGAAGTTTCGAGAAGGTTTTCAAGTGTCGCATATTCCACGCCGAGTTCCTGTTCCCAGTCTGGACGGCGTTCACGTTTGTAATAGAGGACACGCATGTCAAAGGCTCTTGCGCGCTTGGCAACTGCGTGTCCAATGCGTCCCATACCCACAATCCCTAAAGTCGAGTGATGTACATCGGTCCCCCAGAGGATATTTGGGTCATAGTAATGCCACTCTTTAGCAACTTGGACATGATTATAGGCAGGAACAATATTTCGAGCCGCGGCGAGCAGGAGTGCCATCGTCATATCGGCGGTCGTATCACTGAGAACCCCTGGTGTATGTCCAACCGCGATCCCTCGTTCCCTACACGTTTCAACATGGACGTGGTCATAACCGACCCCAACGACAGAGATAGCTTTGAGATTCGGGGCTGTAGCAATCATCTCTGGAGAGACGGGTTCATGTCCGTAGGTCATTAATCCATCAAGTGGCGGGATTCTTTCAGCAATAGGCGGTAAAATGGCACTCGTGTGCCACATATCGACCTCGCATTCTTCTGCTATTTTCGCGCGGATTTCTTCTCGGATAGGACGCGTAATAAAGACTTTAAACTTTGACAAAGCATTTCTCCTTTAATAATCCAAGTTGCTACGGACACAATTTTAGAGATGCATCTGCTATTTTTATTCAAAAACCTTCAGGATCCACAGCAGTTCGTAGCATAGGAAACCGTGGGGCTCCTGCGTGCGAAGCTGCACAACCTAACAGGTTATGCTACATCACTGGCAACTTAGGTTTTAATAGCCATTCCTACGACCTTCGATAAAAGATTCGTATCGGTGTGCCGTAGAATCCGAATTCCTTCCGGATACTGTTGACAAGATACGCCTCGTAAGGCTGCTGTACGCGATGGATATTCCGTCCGAAGATTAAAAAAGTGGGTGGTTTGGTCTCCACCTGCGTGATATATTTGAGTGCGGGACGTGCACCTTTAACCCGTGGGGGTGGATGGGCATTGCGCAACTCCAGAAGTAAGTTGTTGAGTGCGGGTGTAGGGATGTGCGTACAATACTCACGGTAGACCTCAAGTGCAGTCGTTAATATTTGAGTGACGCGTTGCCCCGTCAGAGCGGAAACAAAAACACGGGGAACATAACCGAGTTGCGGGAGTTGTGCCTCTATAGCATCCATAAACATCGGATGCGTCGTGTTATCCTTATCGATCAGATCCCATTTATTCATGACCAAAACGGAAGCTTTCCCTTGCCGTTCGATGAAATTGGCGATAGTCTTATCCTGTTGTGCGATGTCTTGGGTTACATCCAGCACGAGTACAGCGATGTCGCTTTGGCGAATGCTGTGTATTGCACGCTGCACGGTTGCGGACTCGAGTTCATCATTGATAGCAGATTTACGCCGCATTCCAGCTGTATCAACCACCTCGAAAGGGACGTTGTCGTGAACGATTCGGATATTCACTGCATCACGCGTGGTCCCAGGTCGGTCATCAACAATCATTCGTTCTTCACCTAATAGATTGTTGATAAGCGAGGACTTTCCGACATTCGGTCTGCCAACAATGGCGATTTTCATTGTAGCGGGTGTGTCGTGGAGGGTCTCGTCAGTCTCGGGTAGGGATTCCACGATACGGTCGAGGAGTTCCCGAATTCCATCGTTTTGGACGCATGATGTCCATATCGGTTCAGCCAATCCCAGTGCGTAGAACTCGGCGGCTTCATTATGAAACCGATCGCTGTCCACCTTATTGACAACGAGAAAGATAGGTTTATCGGCGGCTCTGAGTTTATCAACGATAACCCTATCGTGTGGCATAATACCGGTTCGCGCGTCAACGACGAAAAGGACAAGGCTCGCTTCAGCCAAGGCAGCATCCACTTGCGATTGAACATTATCGATGAGTCGATCATCCGGGTCAACATCCAAACCGCCAGTATCAACGATGGTAAAAGCGCGGTCTACCCATTCCACGTTCGCATAGTTTCTGTCGCGCGTTACGCCGGGAGTGTCATGAACGACAGCATATTTACGCGAGGAACGGTTGTCGGCTTTATAGTTATCAGTTAAAGGTGCCTCTGGTTCAACAGGATCATCTCTTAACCGAGAACGATTCTTATGCTGACGACTGTTTCCCGTAATTCGATTGAAGAGCGATGATTTTCCGACATTTGGTCTGCCGACGATTGCAACAATAGGGTGTCTGGTTTCCATTTTTTAATTATACCTTGGGATAAGTCATAGTATCTGTGGATTTAACAATTTTCGTGATCGAGTCTCCTACGTCTATATTGCGGGAAACTGCTGGTCGGAATTTTAAGAAGCTTGAGAAACGGCAATCACCGATTTCACGACAACAATAATAGGAATTGCAAGCAGGACACCCCAAAAACCGAGTACAGATGCCCCAACAATTACAGCAAACATAATGAGCAGCGGATCTACATTAACAGCGTTACTCATAATTTTAGGTGAGATCAATGAGTTGTCTATCATCTGGATGCTAAGAATGGCACCCAACACGAGTACACTGCGAACGAGGAAATCAACGATACCGAAATCCCCAGCTGCCAGTCCCATTAGCATCGCTATGTATGCGAAACCGCCACCGATGAAGGGGCCAAAAGTCGGTATAGCATTACAAATTCCGGCAAGTAGACCGATAACCAATGCGAACGGCACACCGATAATACTGTACACGATGCAAGAGATGACCGAGACCATCGCAATGACCGTGACCTGTCCTTTTAGGAACTGTTGTAGATTCCTATCAATTTCGCGCAGATAGATCTTGACGGTTTCACGATGGCGTTCAGGGACCAGCATGATGAAGCTGCGGAAATAATTGTCAAACGATTGGTTCGCGTAGACGAACACAATAAAAGCAAAGGAGACTGTCGCTAAAAACCCACCGAACCCAAAAGCGATCGAACCCGCGAGCTGAACCGCTTCCCTCACCGCCTCGCCACCGGTTTGGGCAATTGTTGGGATCCTTTCGGTCAAATATGCTTTTACTTGTTGGACGATTGGTTGATCCCTATAGGTGTAGGTAACGCCTTGGTTCCGTGTGGTGAAAGGTTTCCATTTCACTGTAGGTGTAGGACGATGCCGGAGAGCATTATCATTCCCTGCGTAGACACCAGAGGGCCCCGTGGCTAACAGCGAAATTGTCGTCATCGCCTCTGTTACTTCTATTTTTTGCCACTGATTTCCGAGACGATGCCATCCGTAAAGCCCATCGGACGTACCCGCATAAAGTTCGATATCAAATACCTGAGAGGTGTCTGCCCTATCCCCCCGCGTTCCGCCTGTCAAGACATGAACTGGGTGTGCTGTAGAAGGGAGCAGATTCCACCCAAGAGAGGAACCTTCCAGATACCAATGGACCGTTGTAACCGTCGGCGGAGGAACTGTCTGCTCCGAAGGTGTAATGTCGATCGCTGCCATGCTGGCGACATAAGTTACTCTATCACCATTTATATCCACAACAGAAGTGATGCTGATAATGGATCTTTCGTCATAAATTTCTGGATCAACCTCGCGCCAAGTTTTTCCTGAGTCTAGACTTTTGTAAAGCCCTTTTTCCGTTCCGACGTAGATCTG
This sequence comes from Candidatus Poribacteria bacterium, assembly GCA_007571305.1. Lineage (GTDB taxonomy): Bacteria > Poribacteria > WGA-4E > WGA-4E > WGA-3G > WGA-3G. The sequence goes on from RKRR01000174.1 coordinate 9,221, forward strand.
GGTGTTATCCCAAATCGGAATACTGGCAGCTTGAACGGAAATAGTATCGAAAGGGGTTTCCTCTACCTTGTGCCATATCTTGGGTGTGACGTTCTGAGTACTTGCTGCATCACCATCAATTTGGCTCGAGCCTGTAGAGGCTCGCGGGACAATCGGGTCAGTAGGCATTGCTTTGTAATACCGATATAATCCGCTCCGCGTGCCAGCGTAGACAACGTTTCCGGTTGCCGCAAGGACTTGTATCGGTTTTCCAAGAAGTGCACTGTTTGTGATACCGATACGAGCCAGTATTCCTTCTGTCTCCTGTTGAATTTCATAAACTCCATGGTTGGTCCCGAGATAAAAAGTTTCTACATGCGGGTTTCTCCCATTGGTAGGGTTTTTGTCCTCGCTTTCAACTGCGACTGAATCGACGCTAATAGCGACTGCCTCAAATGTTTCACCAACGACATAAGGAAGCACAATTTCGTGATAAAACTTCTGCAATCCACCCCCCATCTGGCGTGCCTGTCTACTCACCTGTTTTCCGGTGTAGAAGAGCAGCCCGCTACAGACGAGGACAATTAGGACAGTCGCGATCCGACGTTGATAGAGTGCTTTGAACGGGAGGGCGTTCCAGAGGAACCTAAAGACATAAGCGAAGCCAAAACCCAGAATGAAGGGGGTCAATACGCCCAACAGACGTATAAAAACCCACGCGACCATCATCAGTATTTCAAGAATGACGATGCTCTTTAGGTCAATCCAGCGGTAGACGCGGATAAGCAGGACAATCAGCAGTATCGGTACTATTGGATGTAGCAAGAGTATCCGGTTGCTGTTATCACTTCCTTTGTAATAGGCAAAGGCTATCCATCCGGCAGCGAGCACGACACTGATAATTGCGAGAACCGCTGTAACACTGAGTGCTGATTGCTGTGGGTTCGGTTCATTGTGCGTGTTCATATTTCTACTTGTGCGCAAGGTGTTAGTTGAATCTACGATTTTTAAGAAGACGCGGTTACTGGTGCTTCGGTTGAATCTGCGGATTCATATCTCTCAATTACACCTGCGCCGATGCTGTCGCCCCAGACGTTAACTGTGGTACGGAACCGATCAAGTAACCAGTCGATAGAGAGAATAAGCGTTATGCCTTCAACTGGGAGGTCCACAGCCCTGAGTACGATAACCATTGTGACGAGGCCCGCCTCCGGGATTCCCGCCGCGCCAATTGCTGCTAAGGTCGCTGTGAGCACGATAACGATTTGCTGCGCTGGATCCATGGAAATCGCATAAACCTGTGCGATGAACATAACAGCCACCGCTTCATAAAGCGCTGTGCCATCCATGTTAATGGTCGCCCCTAAAGGCAGCACGAAACTGGAGGTCCTGCTGGACACACCGTTCTGGTTCTCGACCCCTTCCATGGTTAAGGGGAGGGATGCGCTCGAACTCGCTGTCGAAAAGGCGTTAAGCAAGGCGGTTGCCATGCCTTTAAAGTAGGTAAGCGGGTTTCTACGTCCAAGGAACAGCAGGAGTATGGGTAAAATGACAACACCGTGAAAGCCGAGTCCTAATAATACTGTTGCACTATACTTGCCGACTGCAACGAGCTCGGGCCAAAAACCTGCGAATCCTTTTGCCTCGCCAATCCTGCCTGCGATCAAGCCGAAGATACCGAGGGGTGCGACATACATTATCCAGTGGACGAGCTTCATCACTGCTTCGTTTAACCCTGAAATCACAGAGATAACGGGTTTGCCAATATCACCAAGCATGGACAGAGCCGCACCGATGAGGAGTGAGAAAAAGATTAAGGGTAGAATGTCAGTGCGCACCATCGCTTTGAAGACGTTTGATGGGATCATCCCCTCTTTGCCGGTCTCTTCGTTACCGAGGAATACCTCTTTGATGGTGCTACCCATCGTCTTTTCCATTTTGCCGGATACTCTTGTAGCAATGGGTAGGTTGATGTTAACGCCCGCACCTGTGTTTTGGGGTTCTACCGTTTCAAGACGACCATCAATGAATAAGAGTCGTTCACCACTGTCTGTTGTGACGTAACTGGCATCCTCGGATAGTGGCTGCCATGCTTTTACTGTGACCGACGTCCCGGAAATTGATTCCACTTCCCCACGCACGTTCTGGTCGACGAGGGTGATGACGTATTTATTATTATAGGTCCGATTAAATTCCCCACTTAACTCAACAGTGTGCATCTCAGAGCCAGAGAGTGTGTAGCTGAGATCGGGACGCTCTTCACCTTGTGATAGCCCCTTTCCAGGTGAAATGATGTTCACGAGGATCATCCCGATGAGAACGGAGATAGCTGTTGTTGCCATGTAGTACAACACCGTTCGTCCGCCGATGGAGCCGATGTTGCGGATATCCCCTAAATTTGTTATCCCGACTACCATAGATAAGATAACAAGCGGGACAACTATCATCTTCAATAGGTTTAAGAATATCTCACCCAATATGGTTGTATGGGCGGCAAAGCCCGGCGCGAAGCCTCCAATGAGGGCACCCGCGACAATCGCAATGATAATCCCGTAAAGCAATCCGAGACTGACTTTCGGCTTCTTTTCGTTTTCGTTCATAGTTTCACTCCTTTATTCCTTATAGCAAACCCTCAGTAAAGAGCGGTTTGTTTAGTGTCTGTTTTGGAATTATAATTAAACGAACATCATAGTTATTCGGTGGCTTGTAGGCGTTTCAGTGCTGCCCGCATTCTCGAGAGTTCGGCTTCTAACTCTTGGCGTGCCCGTGTTTCTCTTTCCGCTCGGACTTCGGCTTGAGAGGCACGGGATTCGGCTGCGTCCACTCGTTCATGGGAGGGATATACCCTCTCCGATGTAGCAGGATTATACAGCCGCAAAACTCCCTCACGTTCACCTAAGTCTAAACCTAAAACTTCAGAGGGAAGCCGACCTTCTACAAATCCTATCTCCTCATAACTCTCACCCACGAGACGAAAACCGATGAAAGCAGGTTCAATCTCGTAATACGGATCGTAGATGTAATACTCTTGGACCCGAAGCACCTTCGCGTAAATCTCCTTCTTCACCGTGAAGTCGTTCTCAAACGTACTCGGACTCGCAACCTCTAACACA
>RKRR01000091.1 GCA_007571305.1 Candidatus Poribacteria bacterium
TCTCTGGCACTTTTTTGTTCATTGATGCTTGACTCCTTAGCAAAGAATGAAGCATACAATAACATATTTATGAAGAATTTTCAATTAGATTTGGTATAACATTTCTATTTTCTCCGCTAAACGCCAGAAGAGTGAAGATTATGCAACTTAATCAGCAGCAACGGTTTCCAGCGGCGGAAGTTCTGGATAGTTCCCACGGGCATGACGCCAGGCGATAACCCCTTCTACGATCATCCAGATCTGTAAAGCTTCAACAACAACACCGAATCCGAAAAGCAAATATTTGCCAGTGAAAAGCCAACCTGTCTCAGGACTAAACATCTGGTGGAGCATCGCCCAGGCGGGCATGATGAGCATAACGATCATCGGAAGTAAAGCGAACCAGATCGGTTTGTTGCGGCGTAGGAGATAGAAAACGATGACCATGAAGGCTAAGCCGGCTAAGAGTTGATTCGTCGCCCCGAAGAGGGGCCAGAGCGTCAGACCTCCACTGCCAGGACCACTCGGACCCTGTAGCAGGGCAACTGCCGCGGCGAGTACCAACGCAAACGCAGTCGCTATATAACGGTTCATCAAAGGCTTGAAGTTAACCGTTTGCGCCAGTTCATGGATAACATAGCGTTGGAGTCGAGTCGCTGTGTCTAACGTTGTTGCGGCGAAACTCGCAACGAGTACCGCCATAATCGCGATGCCCATCTTGAGCGGTATACCGAGGGTGGCGAGGAAATTCCCACCACCGTCAACAAATGCGCTCACCTTTGCTTTGAGTCCATGGCTTGCCCAACCGCTGACAACCCTGGTAGTTCCATCAGAATTTGTTTCCGTTTTGATGGCATAGCGCGTTTTCCATGCGTCCTGATTCGTAACAGGGGTTGTGCTGTCTGCCTTGACAATCGGTTGGAATGTATAGTTGGCACCGGTACCCGTCCGATTAAAAATCCCCATACCGATACCAGCGCAACAGGCAAGGATAACGATAACGGCAAGTCCACCCTCAAGTAGCATTGCGCCGTATCCTACGTATTGCGCGTCGCCTTCGGACGCAACCTGTTTGCTGGAGGTTCCTGAACTTACCATACAGTGGAATCCGCTGACTGCACCGCACGCAATCGTAATAAATAGGAAGGGCCAAATCGGTGGGGCATCCGGTGGAATGTCTGAGGCAACGGCAGGCGCGGAGGCTGCTAAATCTGCTCTGCCTGTCAAGCCTGCAACGGCGAGTCCAAGCACCAATAGGAGGAGTGCTAATACGAGTTCATGGCTGTTGATGAAATCACGGGGTTGTAGAAGCGTCCAGACCGGTAGTACTGAGGCGATAAAGCAGTAGACGAAAAGCACTAATGTCCAAATCACTACGACATTTAGGTAAGTTTTTCCGAGCAGAGAAATGCCGAACCATTGTGCCAAATCAATCGGCAGAAGGTATGCCCCAATTGCCATTCCGATGTACATGATACCGAGCGCAACAATAGATGGGATGAGGATATTGCCGCCTCTACGATAGATCCAGACACCGATGGCAACTGCAAGCGGAATTTCTACCCAGACAGACAGGACAGATTCAGGGTAATAGGAGAAGATCAGGGCAATGACCAAACCGAAGATAGCAAGGACGATGGTCAATCCCATAAAGAGGACGAAAAGGAAAAGGAATTTCGCGCGCGGACCGATCATTCGCCCCGCGACTTCACCCACACTTTGCCCACGATTGCGAAGGGATACAACAAGCGAACCAAAGTCATGGACAGCACCAATGAAAACCGAACCGAGGACGACCCAAAGCAATGCCGGTAACCATCCCCAAAAAACTGCAATGGCGGGTCCAACGATCGGACCTGTACCAGCGATACTTGTGAAGTGGTGACCAAAAATTACCTCTTTTTTCGTTGGAACGTAATCGACATCATCCCGCAGTTCCTGACTCGGCACCGTGGCTTCGGAATCTAATCCGAAGATTTTTCTCGCTAACCACTTACCGTACGTATGATAAGCAACGATGAAACCGATGAAACTCAAGATCGCAATAATAAGCGTATTCATTTTCATTTCACCTTGCGGTTAAACAATATGCGTTTCGACTTTGATATGTGTGGCTTATATCCGCCCTCTGCTACGCCTATGGGCTATAGGCTTCGCTTTTGAATTAGGACTTACAAAACGACCTCTTGAAGTTCCCTGATAAGGGGAATTTAAATGAAAATTTGGCTTATCTGACTCCCATGAGCACCTCAAATGTGAGTTGATCCAGTTTCTCGTATCCGAGTCCTTTTTGTGCGAGGGTATCCGGTTCAAAATCTATTTTTCTCAGTTTTTCGGCACTCTCAGCGTTGTAGTCTGCCATGAGTGCTTCGAGTTCAGGATCGCGTGCTTGTATTTCAGCGAGGATTCCCTGTATTTCTGCGTCTTCGTTGAAACGCTGTGCTTTCTCTTTCAGGATCAGATAACTCCGCATGCACCCTGCGGCAAAGTCCCAAACCCCTTGCTCATCTTCAGTCCTGTAGGCATGTGCGTCAAAGTGGCGGGAACCGTCCCAGTTCACATCTTCAAGGAATTTGACGAGGAAGAATGCACTTTTGATATTTTCGGATCCGAAACGTAGGTCTTGATCGAAACGACTCATCTTCTGGTCATTGAGATCAATGTGGAAGAGTTTGCCTGCTTCGTAGGCTTGTGCGACACCGTGAATGAAACTCAAACCTGCCATCGTTTCGTGGGCAAATTCAGGATTGACACCAACCATTTCTGGGTGATCGAGCGTCTCAATAAAATGGAGCATGTGTCCAGTTGTAGGGAGATAGATGTCGCCGCGGGGTTCATTCGGTTTTGCTTCAAGCGCGAAACGCAGATTGTAACCTTGGTCTTTCACATAGTGCGTGAAGTAGTTCATCGCCTCGCGGTTCCACTTGACGGTATCAGGCCCGTTTTTAGAGGCATCTACTTCTGCGCCTTCACGGCCACCCCAAAATACATAAATGGTCGCGCCAAGTTCAACACCAAGATCGATAGCATTCAGAGTTTTCTGGATTGCAAATGCTCGTACCTTCGGATCGTTAGCGGTAAACGCGCCGTCTTTAAAGATTGGATGGTAGAAGAGGTTTGTTGTTGCCATTGGCACTTTCATCCCGTGATCGGTGAGTGCCTTTTTGAATTCACTAACGATTTGATCGCGTTCAACGGCTGTAGCATCAAAAGGTACCAAGTCGTTATCATGTAAATTAACGCCATACGCGCCGAGTTCGCTTAATTTTTCAATAGTGTATGTGGGTTTCAAGGGGGGCCTGACAACATCACCAAAGGGATCGCGCCCAGGATTACCGACCGTCCATAATCCAAAGGTGAACTTATGTTCAGGCTTAGGCTGATACTGTTCTGACATTCATTTACTCCTATCGCTTCTAATTTTGAGATGCTTATGAGCCAACGTTTAGATTATACCATATTTGGCATATTTGTTGCAAGTTCTTACCGTTGTTTGCTAAGAGCTATTTAACGGGAGTTTGATAAATATTCAGGGTGGACGCATTGCCAATTAAAGTCCTCTTGATAAAGGAATTTAGGGGGTTATATCCCTAAAAATCGCCTCTTTTTGAGT
>RKRR01000041.1 GCA_007571305.1 Candidatus Poribacteria bacterium
GGGTATTATTAGATGGCAGATTATGAAGATAGCGGTTCCCAGATTCGAGTGACTAACCTTGAGGCTTTTCCGATGGGTGTGAAAGCCTACGTCAAGATTGAAACGAACATGGGTGTTACGGGGTGGGGCGAGATCAACAATATGGAGACAACCGTCACCTGTGCGTTAGCGCGTTCCTTGTCGGAATTAATTATTGGGGAAAATCCAACACGGATTGAGCATCACTGGCAGCGGTTGTTCCGCGCACACCGCAACATCCGGGGGGGTGGCTTGATGGTACATACCATCTCAGCTATTGATATGGCGTTGTGGGATATAGCAGGGAAACTCTGGGGAGTACCTGTCTATCGCCTACTCGGAGGTCCCTGCCGCGATAAGATTTGGAAGTATCCGAGTCCAAAGGCGATTAAGACGGGACCGGGAGGCTCTAAACCTTTTGCTGGCACTCCCGATGAGATCGCTGACCTTGTTCAGCGCGTGCGCGATGCCCGGGAAAAAGTCGGCTCCGATGGTGCTGTGATGTTTGATGCCCATAGCTGCCTACCCCCTCCGATTGTCAGACAATTCGCGAGTTATCTGCAGCCAGACGACCTACTCTTTTTAGAGGAAGCATGGGTGCCGGGTAATATTGAAGTGATGCGTAAAATCCGGGAATCTGTCCCTGTCCCACTCGCTACTGGGGAGCGCGATCGCACAATATGGGAGGTTCGCGAAATCCTCGAAGCGCAAGTGATCGACATCCTTCAACCCGATTGTGGACACGGCGGAGGCATTACGCAGGTCAAGAAGGTCGCTGCACTCGCCGAGGCACATCACGTGCCGATCGCACCGCATTGCACGATGTCCTATCTCGGTCTCACTGCGAGTTTTCACTTATCCGCTGCTGTACCATTTTTCCTCATCCACGAGGGCTATGAGAACGTCCTTCCAGACGGTGTTGCCCACAAAACGTGGGAGATGGACGCAGATGGTTACGTTTCGCTTCCAGAGGGACCTGGCTTAGGGGTTACCGTGGATGAGGCGAAAGTTATTGAAGTCGGACAAGAAGCAGGGAGGCGCTTCACTTGGCCCGATAGTAGATTAGCGGATGGTTCCATAGCCGATTATTAGGCGTATAAGCACTCCAGTTTCGCTGGCGGGGTTTCCTGGAACACCCAAGTAGAACACCTCGCCGGCTCCACTCTATTCCTTTTGGCTATCAGTAGCCGGGCTTCGGAGATCCCTTGTACACGAAAGTTAAATACCCTTACCCTTTCCCCATAACAAAAAATTCTAAATAGATACATTTTATGCAACCTTACCTCCGCTAAAATACGACATAACGTCACGAGGCAATTTACTGGGAGGTTGATCGTGAAAAACGAAGATGTTGATCTGATTCAGCGCGTCTTGTCGGGAGATGAAAGAGCTTTCACTGCGCTGGTGGAAAAACACCGGAAATGGATTCATGCGCTCGCATGGCGTGAGATCGGTGATTTCCATGCCGCACAAGAAATTACGCAAGACACCTTCATTCAGGCTTTTAAGTCGCTTCCAAGTTTGAGAGATGCCGATCGTTTTTCAGGTTGGTTACATGTAATAGCGAAGCGTCAATGTATTGAATGGCTACGACGGAAGCCGATTGCGATGCAGTCGCTGGACGCGATGCCGGAAACCGAATTAGAGAGATTGTCCTATACGCGATATCTTGAGGGAGAGCGGACGCAAGCCTCAACAGATGGACTGCATGAAGTCGTGGAACGTCTCCTCCAAAAACTGCCTGTCAGTGAACGTTCTGTGATGGTGTTGCATTATTACAAAGGTTTAACGTGTGAAGAGGTGAGCGCGCTTTTGGATGTATCACTGAATACGGTGAAGAGTCGGCTGTACCGCGCTCGGAAACGATTAGAGACGGAGGAATCGATGCTTCGCGAAACCTTAGGTACGAATTTGTTAAAAAGCGAACCACGCCGCGTTGACTTTCGAGCAACTGCAGCAACGGAAACCGGTAGACATTTAGCAGAAGGTGGTTTCAATTTCAACCATACCGATAAGGTGTTCACGTCTGCTGGCTTTCATACGAGAGGACAAAGTGATGGGGATCCATCACCCATGTATATGTTGCTGCACTACCTTAACCACGGTTGCATTGACATCTTGAGATTTCCTTTGGATGTCGACGATTCTTGGGAGCAGGAGGGTGCTTGGAAATCAGATGCGACAGCAATCTTGGATGGGTATGAAACGTTAAGTGTATCCGCGGGCACTTTCTCGGAATGCCTGAAGCATAAAACTGTTTTCGCGAACGCTGACGTTGAGGATGCCGATGCTGAATTGCGAAGTACCCTTGTAAATGGGATACGTTATCTGTGGTTCGCCAAGGGTGTTGGACTTGTGAAGATGCGCTATGAGCACTCGAATGGTGTGGTCACGGAAGCCGAATTAATGAAATATGAAATTCCGTTTCAGGACGAAGGATATCTCCCCGCACAGATAGGGACACAGTGGACGTATAAATGGCAGAATACCTATCGTAATGAAGCAGTTATTGAAGGATGGCGTGTCATCAGAAATTTCCGGCAGTTAGAAAATCTTGAGAACCCGATGGAACTTGCCTCGGCAAGGTATACGGTCAAGATTGATGTTGATAATCCGCGAGTGGCGCATGTCAAATGTGTACTGACACCGAAAGTTAACAGCGGCACAAAAGGAGAGCAAAAACCGTTGCTGGTATCCATGAGCCGTTTTGGGACTGAATGGCTGGATGATGGATATGGTCATTACCTGCAGGACTTGACTGTTGCCGATGCGAATGGAAAGACATTGGTTATTGAAGAGATTGATAAAACACAGTGGGCGGTTGAAGCGCGCGATGAATCGCCTGTAACACTGTCCTACAAAGCACTACTCAATCATGATGAGCGGGAATGGCATTGGGGCAGGAATGAAGCCCCTTATGCCCAAGACGATTGTGTCTTCTGGCCCGGATATGCTCTATTTGTAGTTACGGAAGTCAGCGATATTGAACTGTGTATTGATGTGCCTGATAATTGGTCGGTCTCAGTCCCTTGGGAACGGTGTGAATCGAGTGAGCACCGGTTTGTTTGCAAAGACAAGAACGACCTAATGTATGCGTATCTTGTGCTCGGTGAGCATTCTGAACGTCTGGTGAAAACCGGAGAGGCAAAGATTATACTTGCTCTTGGTGGACACCTTAAAGGGGCTATGGATGAAATAGAGCAAGTTGTTACGGCACTTTTTCATGTGTATTCTGGGATTTTCGGTGGTACTCCGAAAGATCAACTGCTATTTGTCGCGAATCCTTATGGCAAGAAAGGATACAGGAGCGGTGGTGCTTCGCGCCGTAGCGTGAGTATTTTAGTTGGTGGCATGTTGGATAAAGCCAACAGAGGTTTTTGGCTACCGCTGATAGCTCGTTTGGTTTGCTATCTCTGGAATGGAAGTTATATTGATATCAGTCTCGGAACAGATGCCATCGGCTTTAAGGAGCAAGAATACTGGTTCAGTGCTGGTTTTACGCAGTACTATTCAGAAGTCGTCTCTGTTCGCCTTGGGCTTGTTTCTGAAGGCGATTTTCTCAGAAATCTTGAACGGACGTGGAAAGCGTATCTCTCTCGACAGGGAGATATTTCTATCCACGAGGCGGGGGAAGACAAATCCGCTAACCGTGAACTCATCTATGACGGTGGAAGTCTGATAGCTGCCGCTTTGGACGTGCAGATTCGTTCACTTACGGAAAATCAGAGCAGTTTAGATGATGTGATGAAACAGATGTATCGAAAATTTGGTCTCACGGGTGTCCCTTATACAATGAAAGATGTTATCAGAATTGTGAGTAGAATCACAGGTGAGGATTTTCAACCGTTCTTCAACAAATATGTGACGGGGACAGAACAATTACCCTTGGAGGAATACCTGAAAGATGCAGGTGTGGATGTTGAGTTAGAATTTGGCGAGAGACTCCCTCGTCTGCACGACATCTTGCGGATGCTCCGTATTCGTGCGATCGGGGGACCCCCAGGTGGAGGTATGTTCATCGACAGTTCGCCGCGGTATCAAGATAACGACCAGCTCATAGGCATCACTGGCACGCCTGTGAAAACGTTTGATGATATTAGAAAGGTTGCCGTGGATTGGGAATACGGTGATGTCGTGGAGTTAACCCTTGAGCGAAACGGCGAAGAAATTGTCCTGCAGGTCACATTAGGTGGGACATCTGAAAAACCTCCATTGAAAGCAGATATTTTTGGTGTTAATATTACGAAAAGGGCAGACAGCACGGACTCACAGTGCTCCATTTTGGCTGGTATTTTAGGCAGAGGTCAGTGATTTTTTAGTAGATCAAAACCCGAAGCACTTGCATACGCTGTATGCTTGTTATTTCCTAACCCAAGTTACCAGTTCTGTAGTATAGGAGACCGTTCGCCTGGGCATCTTAAGCACGCAGGAGACCAAAGGTCTCCTACGCTACGAACTGCTACGGATCCTGAGCGTTTTTCGCTGAAAAATAGCAGATGCATCTCTAAAATTGTGTCCGTAGCAACTTGGAGTATTTACTATTGGAGAACCTCTCATGTTGAAAAGATTCCGTGTCGTTCTGAAATCAGGACGGTAATGAAAGGTGTTTTGGCGATGTCGCTCTGTCACTACTTGGAGTGTTATTAAGCATAGAGCAATCATCTACAGATAGTTAACGGGTTGTTCTTACCGATAGTTTATTACGGCATGATGGAGCGTATCTACCACTATAGGGTGAGGTAAGTTAATGCGGACACTTTGGCTGGTTATCCAGCGCGAATTCGTTTCAAATGTGTTGACATCCCGATTCATGATTGGGTTTACTGTATGTGTGCTTTCAACTGCTGTTGCTGTTTTTGTGCAGGTGGACGATTACGAGAAACGTTTGGCGGGGTATAACACTGCTGTCCGGGAGGCAGCGGCGGAAGCACGAGAATGGGAACTCTATGCTAAAATTGAACCGAAAGTGCACCGAAAACCGAATCCTCTGAGTATCTTTAACGTCGGAACGGAGAATGATGGGGCAAATACGGTCACCGTTGAATTGGGAAAGCCTATCTTTGAATTCACTTCCCCAATTTGGGAGGCACCGACGCTGAAACGGGGTTCAGACAACCCTTTCCTTGCAATGTTCTTGGCTGTTGATGTGGTTTTTATTTTCAAGATTGTGCTCAGTGCCTTAGCGATTCTGTTCGCTTACAATACCATTTCGGGTGAGAGAGAAGATGGCACACTGAAACTCGTGTTGTCCAATTCTATACCGAGGGACACAGTTGTTTTGGGAAAATATCTCGGTGGGATGTTATTGCTGTTTCCGATTGTTTTGGTGAGTTTAATCGTGGCACTGCTCATCGCTATCTCTTCTCCCGTCACCGGCTTTGATGGGAACGATATTGTCCACATCGCTCTGATATTTGGAGTCTCGTTGTTGTACGTGTCAACGTGGTATCTTTTAGGATTACTTCTGTCAATTTGGACAAAGGAAGCCGCAACGACGTTAATCCTTTCAATGTTTATCTGGGTGGTTTTGACAAGTGTTCATGCAAATGTCGTAACGTTTGCAGTGGATAAATTCTCGCCCTATCAGTCACAACCTGAAAGTGCATTTCTCCAACCCGCCTTCGATGTCTGGGACGAGTACAAACCGGAATGTATTATCCCAAGTCGGTCTATTGGTGCTGTTTAACCTACTCTTCTTTATTAGCGCGCACGTCTCGTTTTTGATGAGTGAGGTGACATAACACAGAATAGTCATCAGTTGTGGGGAACATTCCGTACCGAATGAGTTTTGCCATTCAATTCTTGGGTGATTTCCAATTTGCCTTGCTGTTTTGTCGGCAATGCGTTAAAGTAACCCAAGTTGCTACGGACACAATTTTGGAGATGCATCTGCTATTTTCAGTGAAAAACGTTCAGGATCCGCAGCAGTTCGTAGCGTACGGTGTTAGTCTCCTGCACCCGAAGCTGCACAACTTAACTGGTTGTGTCAGGGAACCGCATGTATTTTTTCTCGGATCGCCCGCTCGGAGACCGTGTTATTGTCAAAACTGCGTAAGTCCTGAAACAAATGGATATTGGACACTTACCACTCAACTTGGGAAAACACTCAAGTAAAACCGCTACGACTATGCTTACTGTGAGAATGTATCAGAAATATGAATATTACCGTCTGTAACCCATTGTTAAGGACCCCTTTGTCACTTATTGTTGACGATTCGTGTCCGGTCATTAATCTCACCTACTATTGGATACATCAGCGACACGCGTGGAAAGCTCGACATCAGCCGAATATCGCCCCAGAGCGTTGGGAAGGCGACACCATTCAACTGAAAAAAATACCGCCTACAATCCCCGCAGATTTCGCGTGGGAGTGGGCAGAATGGTGCTGGGAGAATGGTGTGAAAGGAAAATTTAGCCTGATTCCCTATCCGGCAGGAATCGGACGCGTCGACGAAGGGTTTCCAGACTTTCCAACACGCGAATATCAAGCATGGCTGCGAATCTATAGGGAACTGATTTGGCCGAGTTTCGACTTGACACCGGAGATGCTCACACATACCGCTGTCGTTGATCTGGACACATTCACACTCACCGAAGCGTGGGAACAGGTGGAATGGGTGGATCCGCCTGTTGATAATAGACTCACAGACTACATCATCATCGCGATGGAAATGCTGGATAATGTCGGAATTCCGTGTGAAGGCGTGACGAGTCCTGGTGCCTTTGGAAAGCGGCAAGAGGCGGCGTATGCAAGAGCAGTCCTGACCGCTTCTCAACATGTGAATAACAACCCGCGTCCGTTCTACTTCCTTTGGCTCAAGCATGATGAACTGCCGGATGTCCCTATCTGGTATCCTGATAAGGAAAAAGGGGTTGCGATTGCAAGTATTGTCTCGTGTGCTGGAGACTGGTTCGGGGGCTGGACAGGGTATGATTTAGGAGATGCTGACCGGTTCATTACAGAGGATTTACAGGGGGGGTGCTTGCCACCGATTCTCGAAAAAGAACTTCCTTGTGTCCTCGTCGGGCATTGGCCCGGGTTCTATTTCAACGGTGAAAAATCTGGATTTGAGATACTAAAGACCGTCAAGGCACGGCTCGACGCTTATGACCCCGATGGTACGAAAACGCTCTGGATGAAGAATTCGGAGATTGGTCACTATTGGATGGCACGTGAGCTCACCAAGCTTACCGTGATGGAGGAACCCCCGCAAATCCACCTATCTACCCAATTCCCAACGGCGAACTTTACACTGGCTCTTGATACACCCGTGCGTCATATACAGGTTAACGGATGGGACCTCCGCGAAGTTCATTCTCGACGTGATTTTCAGACGGATACGTTTCTTGTTGAAGGCAAACAGACCTTCGTTGCGTTCGATTTAGAGGTTGGCAAGACAGAACTCGAGCTTATTGTAGCATAGCCTGTTAGGCTGTGCCTCTTTTCCTTAAGGAATGAGGATTCTGCCGCCACTTGCAATTACCGTCGAGCCTGTCATATAGCTCGATTCCTCGCTCAAGAGGAACGCTATCACGTCTGCCATCTCTTCCGGTTCCCCAAGCCTGCCGAGGGGTGTCGTAGACCGAAGTTGTTCCACCATCTCTGGTGAGACTTCACCTAACATATCTGTCGCAATCGCCCCCGGCGCAACCGAATTGATGCGGATGTTGTGTGGAGCAAGCGGGCCACAGCACGATTTCGTCAAAGCGATGACCCCGGCTTTCGCTGCGCTGTATGGCAATTGGTTCGGGCGGACTGCCAACGCCGCGATTGATGACACATTAACAATACGTCCAAACTGTTGTGCAATCATCCCCGATTTGACTGCCCATAACACATTGAAGGGGCCTGTTAAGTTGATTGCGATCATCCGGTCCCAGTGTTCAGGAGCGAGTTCGTCAAACGCCACATCCCCGACATCCCCTGCGTTATTTACCAGTAATTCGATGGTCCCAAATTCTTCTGTCACCGTCGTGACCATGTTGTTCACAGCGTCTCTATCCGCAATATCGGCTTGAACAGGTATTGCTTTCTGCCCCAGGTTTCTGCGAATCTGCTCACAGACGGTTTCGGCTTTCTCAACCGCGCGAGAATAGTGGACAGCAACAGTCGCACCTTCACTGGCAAGTTTGAGTGCGGTTGCCTTTCCAATTCCACGGCTTGCGCCGGTTACCAATGCAACCCTTCCCTGAAATTTCATTTTTTTTTAATTATACCTTTCGGAAGAACAACGGGCGTTTCAGTTCTGACGTGCGTCCTTATATCCGCCTTCCGCTCTGCTTACGGACTACGGATTTTGATGCTCTCTTAAGAGTAACCCTTCTCTTTTCGCCACTAACAATTATAACCTAAGTTGCCACCTTGTAGCATAGGAGACCGTTGGTTTCCTGTGCATCTTCATGCCGAAAATGACAGGAAATACACCCAATTTTTCGCAAAAATGAAGGATTCTCGTTAAAAACGGGTGTTATGTCTCTGAAATCATAGAGGTAGTAACTTGGGTAATTATAGCAGAAAGTAGAGAGGGTGGCAACAGCATCGTTAGGAAGACTTGTGCATTTCCTCTCCTGGGGCAAGGTTTCTCATCTATCTTGTCGTTCGACTCCTGAAAATACAGAAACAGCCTGTCTTACCTCTTCTAACAACTCGATTCCTGACCCATCCTCGTAGGAACGAGCTCCCGCTCGCGATTTATCTCGTAAGACCAACAGAGAACCGAAAGCCCTAAAAAATCGCTCAGTTTTCGATAAAACATAGGACTTACGCAGGCTGCTCTTCTGTAGCATAACCTGTTAGGTTGTGTCAGGGAACCGTGTGTTTTTTATCGGTTCGCCCGCTCATAGACCGGGTTATCGTCAAAATTGTGTAAGTCATGTAAAACAAAGACTTTCTGGAAAAAATGATTTTTTTCAGGGCCGTGACCTTTTTTCTCTTTTTCAAGGTCTTGCTGTGTGAATGGAGACAAAAGACCTCGACAATATCTCAGATGACATTTTGCTGGCACGGATTCAAAATGGAGATGATGAGGTGCTTGTGGACCTCATCAAAAAATATGAGCGGCTCCTAAAGACCATCATTCACCGTGAAATCCGCAATCCTGAGGAAGAACCTGATATCTATCAAGAGACTATTCTCGCGATTGTGCGACGTATTCTGCGGCAATCAGATGATATAGCATCCATAGAAAAGTGGCTGAAACAGATCGCGCGTAGCAAGTGCAAAGCGTTCCTTGTGAATGCCAAAAAGCGCGGCATCATCAGGGAATACGCTGAAGAACACTACCTTTTCGCCGCAGAGAAGGAAAAACGGCCTGACTATCTCTATGAGCGTGTGAGTGAGATTCTGGAGGTTGTTGAAGGAATGGATCCCATTTACGTAGAAGTTGTTGAGTTGTGGGCGCAAGGGTTCACTGAGCGTGAGTCAGCATCCGTGCTGAACATCTCCGTGAACACCGTGAAGTCTCGGCGGAACAAAATACGGGAAGTTGTCCGTGGGCGTCTCGGTGTGTCACGTCCGTAAAAAGGAGGGCTGCGCCCTCGCCTGCTTCTGATTATAGTAAAATTCAGAATTATGGTGACCACATAAACAATAGGACATGCTTTGAAGAACGGGCGAGGGGTCCCTCGCCCCTATGAACCTTCATGGATAGCACTGGTGTTTCCCTGTCGCCCGCACGTTTTTAAAAAAAGGAGTGGAAAATGATACACCGACACATCCTTATATGCTTCACTTTGCTCGCGTTTCTTGCGTTGAGTGCGAAAGCGCTCCCGCCCCCTTCACCGGCAGGTGGCAACTATTTGGAACTTGATGGCGTTGACGACTACGCCGTTCTCGATTTTGACACCTTCGGTCTACTTTTACCCGAAGGGACGGACGAATTCACGATAGAGGCGTGGATATATCCAACCACCCGCCCCGCTGATGATATACACGCCATGATTCTCAGCCAACAGGTGCGGATGGATGTCGTCAACGATGTTCATGAGGGATGGGAGGGGATAAGGAAGACACTCGAGTGGCAGAAAGGAGATTTATTCCTCAGAATTCAAGCACTTTTTAGGATAAAGGGAGGGGTCGCCGAGACACCTTACCGCGCGCGAGTACTTACGCCGAACCGATGGTATCACATTGCTTTTCAGTCGAATGGGCATCAGACAATAACCATCGTTAACGATGTCGCACACATTTTACCGCAAAGCACACCGCTTGCGGACGATCTCTCAAGTCTTGAGCGTCCAAAGGATTTTACGCTCGGTGGTTTTGGAAAGAAAATAGGTTCTAAGCATCACGATCACTTTTGGGGTGCTTTTGCGGGATATATGGATGAGGTTCGCATCTCGAGGGTGGCGCGTTACGATGTCACGAAAGCCGATTTCACCCCGCGGGGCGCGTTCGAGAAGGACGCAGAGACAGTTGCATTGTGGCATTTTGATGAACCGGGTGGAGCAGGAGAATTCTCAGACTCATCGGGCAATGGGCATTATCTATTAGGTAAAAATGGCGCGAAGACCGGCACCCCGCGGACAATCAACGCGGAATGAAAATTCTTAGATCATTGTTTCTTGTTGACGCATTCCTTTCGTCAAAAGGAATGTATTGACGTTTTGGGCGACTGTGAGCATCTCCTCGGGTAGCATTGAGTTGGCCCTCAATGAGGAGACACGGCTGAGAAAGAGAAGTTGTCCGAGTTGCTACCCTTCAAACTGTTGAAAGATGATGCAGCGCGATCCAGAGGGTATCCTGCTGATGTTACATCATTATTTAACCCAAACCCTCTTGAATAAGAAAAAAAAGGAGAAAGACTCTTATGAAAACGCACGTAGCAAAACTGACAAAGCAACGCCTCAGCGACTTTTTTGTCAAAGAAGATGGGCATGTTGCCCACAAGAACGCGCTTGTAGCAGGCACTGTTGCAAGTGGCGCAATACTTGCATCGCTGATGCTCACACCCGATGCATCCGCATGTAACCAGAGTTGTGGTGACCAGGGTGGTCTGACATGTAACGTGAAATTTGAAACGTGTTGTAGTCAGGAAGTCATCAGCGGGCATTGGCAATACTGGTGTACTTCCAACGATGCTTTGTGTTAGAGTGGAAACTAGCCGTTTATAGGTAAGATGGCTTCCACATAAGATAAGCGAGAGCTTATCAGTTACGGCCAGTCGTTTTTGTATAGGTTCTCGCTTATATTGTAAACCCACACGCCTAAAACAGTGTTACATTATAACCGGAGGCAGGAACATTTCAACGATGTGTCCGTCTCATGATTTCGGCATCGGACATTTCGCCAGTGGATGCTTGGGATGTCCGGGTTTTATTCGTCACGAAATAAGAAGGTTTGACATTATGTCGAACGTATTCAATTATAGAAGAACTCTGGTTATGAATGTCGTTGTTTTCGTTTTTTTCTTGATGCAAATAGAGGCATTTGCGGATGAGGAGTGGGAACTGATAACTGAGTTACCCACAAAGAGATGGGAATTCTCTACCGCAGTCATAGGGGATAAGATTTATCTCATCGGTGGTAGTCTCTTTCAAAACAGGGCAGGTCCCTTTGGACTTTCAACTGTTGAAGTCTATGACCCACAAACCAACACGTGGGAACGAAGCGCAGATATGCCAACGCCACGCACGAATGCAAAAGCAGCTGTCGTCAATGGCATGATCTATGTTTTTGGCGGGTATCATTCAAAAGACAAGTTCCTTCAGAATTGGAAAATGGCGGATCACGTAGAGGCATACGATCCACTCACAGATACATGGACCCGGAAAAAGGAGATGCCGATTTCTCGCGTCTACTTCGGTCTGGGTGTGGTTGCTGGAAAAGTCTATCTCATTGGGGGGACAGCAGGTCTGGGTGAGGGGCAGGAGCAACGGATGGACCGCGTTGACATTTATGATCCTGCCACGGATACGTGGGCGAAGGGTCCCAAAATACCGACCCGGCGCAATCCTGGGGGTGTGGCAGTTGTCAACAATCGTATTTATGTCATTGGCGGAGAAGGATGGCCACTTCCTCAAGGATGGGGTGCCGGTCCGTTTCTGGGGAGTATTGAGGAATATGACCCGATAAGCCGTCAATGGCAAAAAAAGCAGGGTCTGTTAGAGATCAAAAATTGGTTCTCGAATGTTGTTGTTGAGAATGACATCTA
>RKRR01000140.1 GCA_007571305.1 Candidatus Poribacteria bacterium
GTCAACCCCGCCCGACAAAAGTACCGCAGTGTCCATGGCAGCGCTGTTAATGCCTTGCGGGGATGCTTAAGGTAAAATGTGTTTCTTTGTGAAGCTGCGTATACACAGATATTTTACCTCCCAGCGCATGAATACGCTGCTGTACCATGTTCAGTCCACCGCCGGCACCCGGCACAGCCTTTGTGCTGAACTCCGCGGCAAAGAGTGTCCGTACCAGGCTCGTGTGATCCGCTTCACCTTCCAGAAGACCCAAGCTGTGCGCCTGCCGCTCAATATCAGCAAAATCTATTCCGCCGCCGTCATCAATAACGATAATTTTATACTCGTCGCCGCGCTGTAAAAACACCAGTTCAATTTTGCCCATGCTTTCTTTGCCGCTTGCCACCCGTTCCTGTGGGCTTTCAATGCCATGCTCAAAGGCGTTACGAACCATCTGGAAAAGGGCATCCTGAATTTGCGGGAGCATCGGCAAATGCACAATATTCCCACGAAATGAAATCTTCACCATTTTTTTCAATTCATCGCTAAGGTCAACCGCCATGCGCTCAACTGCGTGCCGAAAACCGACAAGGTTCGACGATTTACCCTCCTCGACCTACTTGAAGACTTCCGGCAGCTTGGGGTTATTCTCCAACTCCATCGGATGGTAAAACGGTATGCGATTGATCTCATTCATGCCAATTCGCTCTCGGTGGCACTGCTCGGCGGTATCGTTGCGAGGATAAACCGCATCCCTATCCTGATGCATAAACGTTACGCTACCTCCTATGGCATTTTGGATCGGATATGTGAAAGACTCTTGCATCGCGTAATTCTTGTTTCGGAGGCAACACGTTGGAACTTCGCTCCTACAGCGAAGCAGACGTTAATCTATAATGGGGTCGACTTAGATGCCTTTCAAGCATCCACAGAAGAAGTGAAAGACCTCCGTGCAGAACTCCTTCCTGATACATCTGATGCTGCAATACTCACCGGAGTCGTGACTCGGATTACACCAGAGAAAGGCATCCATTTTTTAGTGAGAGCGATAGCAGAACTCAAAGGGCGTTCTTCAATGACTGGAGCAGACATAAAACTTCTTATCGTCGGGGGGACTTACTTCCAACAAGATGTTGACTATATGAGTGAGCTCAAACAGGAGGTCACAGACTTAGGCGTTGGAGATTCCGTCATTTTCACTGGATTTTTGTCGGATACGCGGATTGTAACGAGTCTGCTCGACATTGTGCTGGTACCATCTATTATCCCTGAGGCATGTCCGCGCACCATTATTGAAGCGATGGCGGTCGGCAAACCCGTTATTTCTACGCCACTTGGCGGAAGTAAAGAACTTGTCACACGCGACACCGGGATCTTAGTGCCACCTGAAGACGCGTCGGCAATTGCAGACGCTATCGCAACGCTTGCAACCGATCGGGAACGCCTGAAGACAATGGGTGAAGCCTCTCGCAATCGTGCCGAACAGTTGTTTAGTAGCCAAAAGAACACAGCATTGACAGAGGCTGTCTACGCCGAACTGTTAACCGCATGTTAAGATGTCTCCGAATTGCGACTTTTCCTGTACGATGCGGAAGAAATAAAAACTCACTATTTTATCATACTACAAAGGAGTCACTGTGAGAGAAAAAACGGTTAGTCCACCGCAAGGCGCACAAGCAAGCCAAGGTCAAGTGAGGCAAGTGTCTCAGTTGTTCGGTGAAGGCATCGGCGACACCCCGGAATGGGTCGAGATCCATCGTACCAGCGATGAGTGGGAAGTGAAACTCATCCAGGCCACTTTGAGCGCGCAACAGATCCGATGCAGACCCATCGAATTAAGAGAGGAACGTCAAAC
The DNA here is from genome assembly GCA_007571305.1 of Candidatus Poribacteria bacterium. Taxonomy (GTDB): domain Bacteria; phylum Poribacteria; class WGA-4E; order WGA-4E; family WGA-3G; genus WGA-3G. The sequence continues at coordinate 1,835 of RKRR01000140.1, forward strand.
CGCTCTCCTTGTTGCCCCTGAACACGAAGTGGAAGCCATGGAAGTGGTAAGCCGCATCGGTGTAGCTGTCACGGACAACGAAATGGCGACGCAATCTGAAGAAACTGCGGAAGCACTCAAACAACGCGATATGACTGTCGCCCAGGAAGATACAATCCAAGACTCTGATCTCAGTGACTCGTCAGAAATTACAATGGCGGCTCGCGAAGGTATCGGCAGTGTCGTCTATATGGCTGGACAGGGATATGAGCTCCGCGTCGGTCCTGAACCGTATGTCACCGTCTCAGAGAATGATTGGGAAGAATTCACTGACTTCAGCGCGCAACGCCAAGAGTTTGTGATCCTTCTTCGCCATGAATACCCGGACCTCTTCGAGTGGATTCAAGACGGAAAACTCCTCGCAGAATTCATCCGTCTCATTGAGATGACGTACCAAGAGGGTGCGCCGACGCTGCCTCACCGCTCCAGAGGTGCGACTGATGCTGAAGAGTCCGATGCGATTCCTTATCACCCACTTGCCCAACTTAGTCTCACTGTCGCGGTAATTTCACTCATTGCAGTGCTTTTTCAGATTCCGTGGCAGGTCAACCTCGTGTTAGCAGTCGTTGCTGTAGTGTCGGCAGTCGTTGCTAAATACCAAATTGATGTCAGCGATGGGGCATCAACGGGTATTCCGATGGCATTCAGTGCGATTGTGCTTGCGTGTCTCGTTGTCGTATTTGCATGGTGGTTGGAGCAGCGTCCGGAGCCTATGGAGCCAGCAACCCCGTCTGCCCGTGAGATGGTCGAGGACCGGTAGTTGGAAGGATGCAGCATTGGAGGGTGAACGAGAAGAAATTCTCATGATTTGTGGAGGCCCAGATAACCTGCTTATCAAACCCTCCTGTCATACTCGCCGTGTTTTCCGATCCAAACCCAAATTAAAACGTCCTCATGTTCAATTGCCAATGTCCGGTAGTCATCGTTGACTCTTGCGGACCAATAATTACCGCGTTGGGTTTTCTTTAGCATGAGCGAAGGGTGGTATGGATTTTGCCTTAGGCGTTCAAATTGCTTGTCTGCGCGGTTTTGAATTTCTCGTGGCAGTTTGTGATAATGATTCCAAAACTGACGGGTCGTCTTATAAATCAATAACCTTCCCAGCCTTTATCTCTTCAAGTGTTTCCTCGCGTAGATAATCAAGTTTTCCTGCTTTTATATCTTCTTCAAGTTGTTGATCCCAAACTTCCTCACGTGCCGCTAAGGCTTCACGAAGTTTAACTGTCAGGTTCTTCAATAGTGCTGTTTTTGTCTTTGCCGCGCACTCTACTTCGGGAATATCAGGAAGCCAGCCGCGCCATCCAACAGATTCTTTTGTTACATAGGCAGTATAAGGTTCCTCAAAGACCTCGTCCACTATTTCTACAGATTGAAATTGTGTATGCTTAATATGTTGTTCTGGAGCACTATCGTTGGTGATCTGCTCGCTTGCGATACGTGTCATAAACGTCGCCTCCTGATACAGAGCAATCTTCATTTACGATAACATCGGTTCACTTGCAACTTGCTTTCTACCATTCCACGGGGCCGGACCGGGCTCGGTCCTAATTGCAGTGGAACTGCTGCCTAACAAACTGGACGTATATAATATACAACTTATTGTCCATAAAGTCAAAACTTTTGTTTTTCTACTTTTACGGTGTTCAAATACAGAGCAGAAAATCTTGCTCTTTTCTTAATTTATCTGTTGATTTTTTTCAGTAGGTTTTATAGTAAATCGAAATGTTTAAGTTGAGACATTGATTCGTGGAATATATGGTAAAATTGGAATACAGAATTAAGTGTGTATATAGCAGGCACTCGCGTTGATATATGAAGTTTATGAAAAGAAAAATGAATTCCCAAGATTACACCCAATGGGGTTTACCGGAAGGTGCTAAAGCCTATCTCGGAAAGGGAAATCGGTAAGTGTTCTGGTGACTCTAAGTGCGATTGTGCTTGCGTGTTTGGTCGTCGTATTTGCATGGTGGCTGAGCCAGCGTCCGGAACCGGTAGAACCAGAGAGCCTTCCCGTTCGTGAACTCATTGAAGATCGGTAGGGATCGCTTCTCTATAGGAGTAAGGAAAAAGGGCAGTTCCCTTTCCCAAATGTAGGACACCATTTATAATGCAGCTAGGAATAAGACTTGCGAGCGGAAGGCAATCATGTCAGAAAACAGGCATCAAACCCAAATCGGGGCTGCAACAACCTCCCTTCTTCCACCGCTTGTTATCGGTGTAGCTCTGATCCTTCTCAATGCATATTGGATTGCCTTAGTCAGTGGTATCTATCACTCCCTGAACCCTGCCTATGCCTCTCTGTTTATCGCTCCAGTTGTTAACCTCTTTTTTGGGGTGCTCATCAATACGCTGCTAAAGCGGATCCGACCACAACTCGCCCTTGGCCGTGCACAACTTCTCTTGGTCTATCAGATGTTGGTCATTCTCTGCGTGGTCTCTGGACATAACCCGATGGATTTTATCTTGGGAATCCTCGCACATCCGTTCTGGTTCGCCACCTTTGAAAACGAATACGCAACCCTTTTTCACAGGTACATCCCATCTTGGTTTACGGTTGAAGATAAAGGTGCTCTCACGGGTTTCTTTGAAGGGAACTCGACCCTATACACATCGAGACACCTGTTAGCATGGATAGGTCCCGTGCTGCTGTGGTCATTTGTCACGTTCATCCTATTCTTCATCTTGATGTGTTTCAATAGCATTCAACGTCTACAGTGGAGCGAACGGGAACGGCTCAGTTACCCGATTGCACAACTTCCTATAGAAATGACCACGCCACGTTTTTTTTCAAGAAGATTGCTATGGCTTGGGTTCAGCATCTGTGCAGTGATAGAACTCCTCAACGGACTCCATTTTCTGTATCCTTTTGTGCCCGGTGTACCGCTGAAAATACCCGACTTTGGAGCGAAAATCTTTACGACGAAACCTTGGAACGCGATTGGATGGTTACCGCTTTTCTTTTATCCTTGGGTCGTCGCATTGACATTCTTCGTACCGCTCGAACTTTCGTTTTCGGTCTGGTTCTTTTTTCTTTTTACAAAATTCCAATTGATCATAGGAAGTATCGGGGGCTGGAAATCGCTGCAAGGTTTTCCCTATTACAATCAACAAGGCATCGGGGCATGGTTGACCCTCGCAATTCTAATTTTATGGACAAGTCGTCAGCATCTCAAAACAGTATTTTCTACAGTTTTTAAGCCCTCTGACAATGACATCGCCGCTTCCAAAAAAGAACCACTTCAATATCGCACTGCGCTACTGGGTATCTTGGTAGGTACCACGATACTTGTCATCATCTTTCAGCAGGCTGGTATGTCGGTTGGAATTCTCCTCACCTTTCTCTGTCTCTACTTTCTTATGTCCATCGCCATAACGTATGCGAGGGCAGCAGTCGGTGTGCCGTATCATGAAGTTATTTGGACGCATCCACAATTGATGATCGTATCAGTGTTAGGCACACGACGGATCGGGGCGGCGAACCTGACGCTTTTCTCTTTTTTGTATCCCTACGTTCGCGACAACGTCTCACACCCAATGCCGAGTCAGTTAGAAGGATTTAAAATCGCGGAGCGTGCCCCTGTCACTCAGAAAAAAATGGCAATTGCTATGATAGTCGCCCTACTGATTGCTACTCCGGCTTCGTTCTGGGCGTACCTGCATCTCATCTACCAACACGGGGCGGTACGGACTGAAGGGTACATTATTGGTATCGGCATTGAAACCTTTGAACGTCTGTTATTGCCGTGGCTGCAACAACCACATACCACGGATAGCATAGGCTTGAGTTTCACAGCATTCGCCTCGCTGTTCACATTGGCATTAATGTTTCTGAGACGGCAATTTATTTGGTTTCCTTTCCACCCGGCGGGTTATGCGCTCGGTTTATCCGCAGGAATGGTCTGGGTCTGGAGCGCAGTCTGTGTTGGTTGGATTATTAAGGGAGTCCTACTCAAATTCGGCGGGTTGCGAATCTACAGGAAGGCGGCTCCGTTCTTTGTTGGCGTGATTTTGGGGGATTTCCTGATCGGAACGTTCTGGAGTTTCGTGGGTGCGGTTTTTGGGATACCAGTGTATCGTGTTTGGTATTAAGAACTACAAGTGGACTGAATTTTAAATTGACACTTCAACTTGTATATGGTAGCGTTAAGGGGCAAAGCATCCCCGCGGTTCGCGTATGAATGTCCGTCTAAGCAAAAAACATCAAAGAACCCTGGAGACCATCTTCAGTAAAGACGTTCCAATAACGTTGCAATGGAGGCGGATTGAAGCCCTTTTCAATGCATTGGGTGCTACAAAAGAAGAAGTCCGTGGATCTGCTGTGAATTTTAAACTTCGTGGAAAAACGGGCACATTTCACCGGCCACACCCGCGAAAAGAGGTAAGACGGTATCAAATCAGGCGTGCACGAAAATTTCTAGAAGAGGTGGAAATAACACCATGAAAACAATGACATATCGAGGATATACAGCGGAAATTGTCTATAGCGAAGAAGATGAGTGCTTTGTGGGTGATGTAGTGAACATTGATGACATTATTTGCTTCCATGGAGATACCGGCGAAGAACTACGGGGTGCCTTTGAAGACGTGGTGGACCTTCACATCAAAGTCAAAAATCAACCAGAAAATCCCCCGCGAAAGTACCTCGTGTGGCGGTTAATGTCTCGCCTCCGTCAAGCACTTCATCTATAAAAAACGTAGAGCGTTGCTTCACCTATTATATGAGTAAAGCCATGAAAGTAGGAAATTTTATCAGTGAAAACATGCGTCATTGTTTTTGCTAAAAATCCGGTGTCGAACCAGGTCAAGACGCGGCTCATACCAACCCTCTCACCGGAACAAGCGGCAATATTATACACTGCGTTTCTCACAGATTGGTGTGAAGCACTCGCTAAACTTCCCGGTGTGGACCGAATCATCGCTTATACACCCGCAGGGGCACGCTCCGATTTACAAGCGTTAATCGGAGACGATGTTCGCTACATTCCACAAATAGGTGCTGACCTTGGGAAACGGCTCGCTTCAGCAACACAGTGGGCAACTGAACAGGGATACACAAAGACTTTACTCGTCGGGTCCGATAGCCCAACGCTACCTACTTCGTATATCTCAAAAGCATTTACACGACTCAACTCGCGAGATGTCGTTATTGGACCGAGTACAGACGGTGGCTATTACCTCATCGGCTTTTCGGCAAGGAACATAGCGATGACCGTACCGTTTATATTTGAGGAAATCGCGTGGAGCACGGCAGATGTTTTTCAACAAACGGTAGCACGTATTCAATCGCTAAAGGCGACCATTGGGCTACTACCGCCGTGGTATGATATAGATACGGCTGAAGATTTGGCGTTTCTATACACACATATATCAGCGATGCGGCTCGCGGGCGAAACGATGCCGGCCGTCAGAACAGAATCTCTATTGACAGAAATATTCTCATAAACAGCAAGGAAAAGGAGACTTCATAATGGGACAATTAGACGGAAAATTTGCGATTGTAACGGGTGGAAACCGAGGGATCGGAAGAGGAATTGCGAGAGGGCTTGCCGCTGAGGGTGCGACTCTCACAATCGCTGCTAGGGACGCGGACCTCCTTGAAGAAACCGCTAACGAATTCCGGGAAAACGGCACAAAAGTGTTGACTGTCCCGACCGATGTAACGGACGAGGAACAGATTAAGGCACTCTTTGAAAAATCGATGGACGCGTACGGTCGTTTGGACATCCTCGTAAATAACGCTGGGGCATTCAATGGGGGGGCCATAGGTGAACTCGCAACGGAGGATTGGGATTGGGTTATTAATGTGAATCTCCGCGCGCCGTTTATCTGCACACGTGAGGCATTCGCAATTATGAAAACACAAGGTGAAGGCGGCCGTATTATTAACGTCGGGAGTATATCTGCGCATCGCGTCCGTCCCCGCACAGCACCTTACAGTGCCAGCAAATTTGGTATCTGGGGACTGACACAAGTGACAGCACTTGAAGGTAGACCGCACGGCATTACGGCGAGCTGCTTACAACCCGGCAATACCTACGTAGAGCGACATCAGAACCGTCCACAGGAACCTATGGAACCGATGATGGATGTTGACGATCTCGCGCAAGCCGCTGTTCTCATGGCGACGCTCCCGCCGCATATCAATATGTTAGAAGCGACTGTCCTGCCGGTCGGTCAACTTTATGTCGGACGAGGATAACGTTCGCTCCTATAAAGGCGCAATCGGAGGCAATCATGCAGGTGAATCGGACCCAATTCATGGAAGAAGGCTATCTCATTTTCCGAGAGGTAATCCCACCGGAAGAATTGGACGCGCTTCGGGAAAGTTATGAATTAATGGTATCGCGCCAGCGGGAACTCTGGGCGCGAGAACGCACACCACAGGAACCACCGGGCGGCGTTTGGGAGACTTCGCCACAACCTCGCCTACACCTCGGACGTGATCCGCTCGCCGGGCTTGTCGATGAAAAAACGGCGAGTGCTGTCGAAATTTGGGCACACGAAAACATGCAAGGAGTCAGTAGTGAACTGATCGGTGAGGAGGATGCCGGGGTTACCGAGATGATGCTCATGTGCAGTCCAGTTAAAGATTGTGGACCTGCTGCTTGGCATCGCGACCATCATCCCATCGACACTGCACCATTACAAGGCTATATCAATGATATTGTGGAGACGGGACCGCGCTACGTTCAGTGGAATCTCTCACTCTATGATGATAATGTATTGTGGGTACAACCCGGCAGTCATCTCCGGGTGAATACCGAAGAAGAAAACCAACGGTTGTTGGCAGATCCGAAAGTACCACTCCCCGGTGCCGTTCAGACGCATCTCAATGCAGGGGACGGTGTGGTTTATATCCTACCGATTTTGCATTGGGGAAGCAACTATAGTCGGAAGATGCGCCGCACGATTCACGGTGGATTTTCAAACCACACTCACCATCAAGCACGTGGATATATAGATTATCTGTCCCCGGAAGTGCGAGAGATGTTCGATCGGTGGAATGATCGTAGCAATCAAATGCAAGTATGGACCGAAAATGCGCTCCGAGCTACTCTAGAAAAGAATGCTGCTGCCTACCACGCAGCACTTGAAAACCTGCACCCAAGCAGGGGCGAAAAAGGGAAGATGCTCTCAACCGTCTTTTTGTGTAAAGCCGCTTGCTTCGTGGCACTCGAGTACGGCTATGAACTTCCAGAAATCCCGGATGAACTTCGGAATCGTGGCAAGGGTTTCCACCCAATCACCCTCAACTGGGGCCCTCCCTTCGCTGAACGATTCACGAAAGGGGAAGCGGGAACATTGTGGAAAAGGTTTCAGCCGCTCGACGCTCTACTCAAAACCGATGAAGAACTGTATCTACCCGGTTTCCAATCTGGTCCGATGCATTACTATTTCAATGAAATGCCAGTTAATTTCGGTGTCGCAGATTTCATCAAAACGTGGGAACTATAGGCTACCAATCGCTTAACGATAACCCAAGTCGCTACGGACACGTTTTTCGGAAACCGACAGATGCTGTTTTTCAGCGAAAATCCTTTAGGCACAGGAAACCAACGGTCTCCTATGCTACATATTTGTGGGCATTTATGCACAGGAAACCAACAGTTTCCTATGCTATAGAACTGGCGACTTGAGTTAACTATAGCGGCAAACCGAGCATCCCACTCAGATAGAAATACGCTTCCTCAGTATAACGCGGCAGATTTTCCGGATCTTCGACTTCCAACTCCAACGTTAGGTCGCCTTGGTAGTCTATTTCTTGGAGCGTTTCGATAATTTGCTTGAGTTTGAGTTCACCCCGTCCGATACCGACAGATACAGTACCGAGATGGTCTTTGAGATGCACGGCATAGATACGGGAACCGAATTGACGAATCGCGGCAAGTGTATCGACCCCTGACGAGTGGAAATGTCCTGTATCTATGCATACCCCGACTCGTTCGTCGGGAATAGCGTCTAAAATCGTTTGGAAATCCTCCGGTTGTTCAAGCACATTTCCGTGGTGTGGTTCAAGCGTCAACTTGATTTGACTCTCTGCTGGCATACGTTGCAATACTTCGCCCACACAAGAGGCAACCCTGGCCAACGCCCCGGGTTCTGTTCTCGGTTGTGCCCCACTCGTTGTTAGGTGCGTCGCACCGAGTCCTTCAGCGATTTCGACACACCGCGCGATCGCTCCTGCGCGGGCATCAACATCGGCATTGTCCTGTCCACCCCATCCGGGCGGATAGAGTCCAGCGCATTTCATACCGGATGCGTCGACCTTTGCCTTCATATCGTTTATGTCAAGAGCATGGGCAGCGTCAATACTCCAGATGAGCGGTCCATGAATCTCCATCAATCGGTAGCCGATCTGTGGTGCATATTCTAAAGTTGCGGCGACCTCATCTTCAGCGTAGCCGCGGTAACAGATAGAAGCACAGATAATGTCCATACGTTTCAATATTGGCTTACAAACTTCGCCAATCTCCTTTTTAATTGTTCACAAGGCATTTAATGAAGCAATTGGTTTATTAAGGTAAAATCAAAAAATGATTCAGCACATCGAAATAACCTTGCCCGAATATCCGCGCGGTTTCCATCTCGTCACTGATGAAATTATGAAATCGCTCGGTGAATTACCGAAAGAAGGTATCCTACACCTGTTCATTAAGCATACCTCAGCAGGCTTGACGATCAACGAAAACGCAGATCCGACGGTGCGTGAAGACTTCGCCAAGAGTTTCGACCATCTCGTCAAGGAACGTGAACCCTTCTATAAACACACAATAGAGGGTGATGACGATATGCCAGCACATATCAAAGCATCCCTCGTTGGTTTTACCGTCTCCGTTCCGATCACCAACCACCGTCTCAATTTAGGGATATGGCAGGGCATATACCTGTGTGAATTCCGAAACAGCGGTGGCAGGCGAAACCTAACAGCAACACTGTATTTTTAATAGGACTTACGCATGCTGCTCTTTTGTAGCATAACCTGTTAGGTTGTGCCGCGAGAACACTTGTCTTTTTTGAGGTTCTGCCTTTCACAAAGCGTACTAGGGTCAAAATTGCGTAAGTCCTGTTTAATATACCTTGCGGCTCTGCGAGGTCAAGGGTAAATAACGCCACTCGACGCATATTCGCCTGTGCCGTTGTTGCAGGCTTTTTAATTTTACAAAGCGTTATAGAGTTCTATATGCCGTTGCAGCACCACATCTGAATCCGGGGGATTGATGACCTCAATAGAAACAAACCCGTCGTATCCATCTTGTGCGAGAAGTGTAAGTGAATCTTTCTCGGTGTCTGGTAAGGGACCGCTGTCCCCGAAGTTGACATGTGCATGTCGCACCTTGCCTCGGAGATGCACATAAGCGACATTGATGGATTCTCCATGTCGAACATGATGCGCAGCGTGCCAATTCGCAAAGGTGTTCTGCGCTTCCGCTCGATACAAGGTCTCCGTTACGTAACTCGCAATGAGGTTGCCGTGTGTCTCCAAACAGAGCGCGACCCCTGCATCGCCAGCCAAGCCGTCGCACGCACGAATGCCTTCCGCTTCCCAATCCAAAGTCTGGGATACCTCAACAGGAGTTTCCGGGACCCGATCCCCAAAAATCCGAATATTCTTCGCGCCCATCGTCTCGGACAAGTCTATATATCGCTTAAGCAAATCCACCTGTTCGGCTCGTTTTTGAGCGTCCGGATCTATGAACCTCACCCCAGTCGCAATGCAGGAGAGTTGGATACCGCTATCGGCAAAGCGGCGGCGCGCCTCCTGAAGCTGCTGCGGTGTCGCATCCAACTCCACGCCGTGTCCATGATCCCACTCTACGCGGAGTTCTAAATGTTCGTAATTATAATGTTTCGCTTTGTCAATAAGTTCCGCCAGTGTTAGCGGCGGACACACAGACGACATAAAACCAAATTTCATATTTTAATTTTTCCTTGCGGATTTTTAATTTTTCCTTGCGGAGTAATGAAGTAAGTCTGAAAATTAACAGGTTCTTTCCTCCTATCCGTCCTCCATTACATTACGGACTACAGTTTCGTTAAAATCCGCGTAATCTGTGCAATCCGTGTAATCCGCGATTCAGACGTTTTCCCTCTTAATCCCCCTGTTCCGTTGTTGCAGGCTTGTGGTTTAAGAACATTTTTGAGTTATAGTTTCACTTCATATCTTTTAGGTTTTTCAATAGACGAACTGCCATCTCCTTGTTTTCTAACGTTAATCTTGACAGGCAAACGTCTTGTGAGTTCATGAATGTGGCTAATGAGAAAGATGCTGCGCCCTTGCGTACGGAGCCCCTCCAGGGCAGCGATAGCAACGTCAAGCGTTTCGGCATCAAGCGTGCCGAACCCCTCGTCAAGGAACAGCGAATTGAGTTGTGCACGTCCGCGGCTCAGATCGGCAAGCGCGAGTGCCAAAGCAAGACTCGTCAGGAACGATTCCCCGCCGGAGAGGGTCTCAACAGGACGTTCTTCGTTGGCATTCCACCTGTCAATAACAGTCAAATTACCGATCCCTTCAACTTTAAGTTGGTAACGATCAGAGGTGAGGTAACTCAACTGCGCGTTGGCTAAGCTACCCATCTGCTTGAACATAATCTCCAAAGCAAAATCGCGTAAGGCATTCTGTGAAATTGTGCTCTGAAGCCGCTGCCAACGTTCCAATTCCTGCTGTGCTGCACGGTGTTCGTCACCAAGTGATTCACGTTTTGCAAGTGCATTTCTCAAGTCGTCTATTTTCTGTTGTTGTGCACCAACTTCCTGCTGCGCCGCTTGGAGTTGTTCTCCAATTTCTTCTACGTTGGCTTCAATCCGTCCCAGTGCCTCTGGGTCGAACGGCGTTTCCTCAAATCGGGTTCGCAATTTGATGATGTCTACTTCAAGATGCTGCTTTTCACCTTCGTGAGTGTCAATTTGATCGGTGAGTTGCTGCATCTGTGGTTCATCTCGGAATGCACTGTCGTGTGCTTCAGGTGAGTCGAATCCTGCGTTTTCTAATCTGTTGAAGTAAGCCGTGCATGCTGTTTCAAATTTTTGACAGCATTCTGTATGTCGATCTCCGCAAATCCTGTGAGCGGTTTGTCTTTCGGTTAGCACGTTCTGGCTGCTCTGTAATTGTTGCTCGGCTTCGTCCCGGGTTTTCTGTTTTGCCTTTAGGTTCGCTTCTAACGCATCAATAGCAGCGTTAATCTCTGTTTCCTTCTCCACCCCTCCGGTTTTCTGACGAGCAGCATTCAAAAACGTTTCCCCCTCGAGCTGATATCTGCCTATCTCAGATTGCAATGCTTTGTATCGTTCTTTCAGATTCTCAAGGTTACCTTGATCTGCCTCAATATTAGCGTCAAGCACTTGAAGTTGTGTTTCTGCATGACGACACTTATCTTCACATTTCCCAACTGCCTCAATTCTATCGCTAAATTGCTGCACCGCGTCAGCAGGTGCTACACTGTGAAAAACATCAGGCATGGATTCCCAAAAATGGGTTTCTGTAGCAGCAATACTCGCTTGCAAACCCGCAATAGTGTTGCTTAAATCCTCCAACTGGGTCTCTATATCGCTCAAGTCATTGGTCTCGCGTTTGATGTTGTTCTCACAGGTTTCGAGTTGCTGTGATACCATTTCGTAAATGTGCGATGCTTCCGTTCGTGCCTGCTCTGCCTCTCCGAGGCCTGCGATAGCAGTCTCCGCTGTGCTTACCTGTTCAAGTATCCAATCGGACGAAAGATTAAGGTCTGGAAAAATCTCCTTCCATTGCCTATCAAGCGACTCCTTCTCGTCTCGGAGCACCTCCGCTTCTACAGCAAGCTCCCCCAGCTGGTTGACAGCATTACGTTTACCCTGTTCAGCCTGTATCTGCTTAGTCTTGGATACTTGCATCTGGTCTTGCGCGACTTGGACCTCGGCTTTCGCATTTTCTAAGGCTTTTTCAGCATCTTGCAGCCGTTCCTCACTTTCAGGTTCCACGACCCCGGCAGACGGATGCTCTATAGCTCCACACACCAAGCAAGGTTCTCCGATGTGAAGGTGTTGTCGGAGTTGATTGATCGGATTTGCCAACATCGCGAATCTCAGTGCCTCTTCACAACGTTCAACTGCCTCGGCAGCACACCGACATACCTCCGTTTGTTCTCGCAATTCTTCTGTGATGTGTGTAAGCTCCACATTCAGTGTTGATTTCGTGTCAATTAATTCGCTCATCCGCTCTGATATGTTTTCCAAATCTTTTGTTATATTTTCATATCGCTGCACGACGGGTTGTGCCTGGACCAACTGTTGCTTTCGGGCAGTCCATTCTTCGCGGGTGCCTGTCGCCAATAGTTCGTTTAATTGTGTTGTGGCATCCCCTAATGTCCTCTCTGCTTCTGTTTTTTCCGAAAGATGTTCTTGTCGGATATTAGACAATTTCTCAATTTCCTGTTTCAATGATGAGATATTTTTTTCGGCGTTTGCTTTGTTCGTCAGTTCCGTTTGTAATTGCCTTTCTTGAGATATGAGTTGTTCCAAAAGCCTGGTGGTCCGGGTAAGACGTTGTTGCCGATCCGATGGAAGTGGATTATTTTGCAAAAAACATTGAGCGTCATCAATCTGTCCCTGCAACTCGTTCTGCTGCGTCTGTTTGTCGGATAATTGGTCATTCAGTGTCTCAATCTGATCGCTCAACTTCTCCAAAGTTGGTTGCCGTTTTTCTGCCTCTGCAAACCGGTTCTGTGCTTGACTTACATCCAACTTTGCATCGGCGTAAATTGGCATTTTCTGGTCCCGTTCATTCACAGCAGTTTGACAGGCTATCTCTTTTTTTTCATAAACAGCTTGATCGATTTTAACCTGCGCCTCTGCCTCGGATTTCTTCGCCGTTGCTACATGAAACTCCTTCTCTGCATCTTTCAGTTCCGATTTCGCGGTATCATACATCTGTTTTTCAGGGAGAAGACGCTGGGCTCTCTCTGCGAGTTCCCGTTCTGCTTGGAGGGTATCAATCTCCGATTGGCGATCTAAGAGAACCTGTTGTCGTTTCTCTGACGATTGGAGTTGCTCAAATTCCTTTTTGCGTTCCTCTTCACGTTGTTTTTCATCCTGAGCTTGTTGGCTCTGCGCACCTAATGTGTTGGCTTCCCTTTGTAACCTATCAAATACTGTCTCATCTTCTGTGAGTTGCTCACGCGAGGCTTCTGGAATTTTGTTTAGGGCATCAACTACTTCGGCATTTACTGCCTCAACCTCGTTGACCTTTTTGTTTAATGTCTGTTTAAGTAGGTCGTAGATATGGATATCCGCAGTCGCTTCGAGTATTGTACGCCTATCCTCGTTACTCGCTTTCAAGAACGCAGCAAATTCCCCTTGTGCCAACATAACTGACCGTTTGAAAGCATTGAAATCAAGGCCCAAAATGGATTCTACCTCTTGAGCAACGTTAGTGGTGATTAACTCACCAGCATCATCAAATAATTGCGATCTCGGAGAGCGATTGCGTCTAATAGACCATGTTGCATGATAACGAGCACTGTGCGCCTCAAAATATACCTCAGCAAACCCCTCTGTTTCCCCATGACTGATAAGATGCCTCGGATGTTGACTTGTGTTTCCACTCAAGCGTGGTGTCTTTCCGTAGAGCGCGACACAAATAGCGTCCAACAAAGTCGTTTTCCCTGCCCCTGTCGGTCCGGTAATCGCGACGAGCGAAGCATCATCCAAAGGGGGATTTTCAAAGTCAAGATCAATCGGATCACGAAAACTATTTAGATTTTTAAGTTTCAATCTGCACAGTTTCATTACATCTCCTCAACGAGCTGGACTAATTCGCTGAATGTCTGTGCTAAGGTTTCATCCGGAAGTTGATCGAATTTTTCTTTGTGAAATTGCGCAAATATTTTTTCGGGACGTTCCATTTCCTCAACGGAAATCGGAGGGCCCGGTTTTACTTCTGGTACTTCAATCTCAACGCTCAGCACCTCGCCCCCACGTTCACTGAATGCCTGACGAATTTCATCGCCAATGCCAACCTTCGGCTTGTCCAGTTTCAACTTAACCTGGATGTATTTACTATCCCATGCTCCTGTCTGTGCTTCCCAAAGGATGGAATCCTCATCACCTTCAACAGTACAAAGCTCCTTGAAAACACGAACCTTGATATCCTCGTCTCGCACTAACAATCCATCATCAGAGAATTCCAGCAGATGAATTTTCTTCGAATAGCCTGTCTCGTTGAACCGCAGTGGGATTGGTGAACCTGAATACCGGATCGGGTAAGCGGCATCTTTGATTGTCTGTGGTCTGTGGAGGTGTCCAAGGGCAACATAATTCACACCCTCCGGAAAATCACTGGCGCGGATAGCAGTTGCACCACCAATTTGGATATTTCGTTCAGAATCGCCTACGTGTCCACCTTGAACGAAGAGATGTCCCATCAAAATCTTAGGGAGCTCTGCAGGCATACAGGCGACACAATCGGCGTAGAATGCCTTAAGCCATTCTCGATACCGCTCACTTCTCTCTGCCTCGGTTTCATAGGAGAGATGTCGGAGGTCGCTTTCAGATCTGATGTATGGGACAGCTGCAACCACAACGCGCGGGTTGGCGGATGGAAAGGAAAAAACACATTTGGCGGGCTTAGTAGCAACTCCGATGACGTGAATTCTACCCATTTTGAGAAATTCGCGTGGGGCTTCCAGATGTTCGGCGGAATCGTGATTGCCAGCAATAATTACTGCAGAAGTCTCAGTTTCATTGGAAAGGCGGTAAAGAAACTGATAGTAGTGGTTCGTTGCTGCTGCTGATGGAAGGAAGGTATCAAAAATATCGCCCGAAACGAGGAGAAGATCGACCTCACGTTTTTGAATTGTTTCAAGGAGCCAGTCTAAGAAGTGCTTGTGTTCGTCGAGTCGGGAACGTTCGTGAAGCCGTTGTCCGATGTGCCAATCGGCAGTGTGTATGATTTTCATAGAGGTTTGTGAATTACACCTAAGGTGGTGTCCACTGATTTTTTCTGTGATTCTTCATTTAATGGACATTTCTAAAGCGGTAAGCATCAATTTTTCCGTGAACGGATGACAACTTCATCTTAACAAATTCCAGATATATTTTCAAACAGATTCGTTATTCTACATGGTGCCATTCAGTTTGATGATTTCAGCGCAACACGGAAGATGCTTATCATGGCGTAACACAAGTTGTTCTTTAAGTCCTAATTTGTTAGATTCTGCCTCCGAGGGCGCAAACTAACAGTTTACGCTACAAATTGAGGTTCTGTTAGGTAAAGTCTCTGTGCCTCGCCTTTTTAGAGGTTAGACTACGCATTATTTCCAAGCAAATTAATCATTGCACAAAAAATATGGAGTGTGATAGACTGAAAATTATTTTATAAGTCAATTGTTCTTGACGTTCTTTGTCTACGACGATTTCTTAACCTTGGTCATTTGGCACCACTCCTTGTGTAAGCCTATAGAGGTTCGTGGGACAATGTTAAGCGGTGGTTTCCGATGATTCTAAGATGAGAATTAGAACGTTAGACGGCTTCAAGGCGTACTTCATAATTTTCCCATCACTTGCAGCAGATGGGAGTAAGGAGTTAACTGATGAGTAACAATGGACGGACCTTAACCCCAGAACTGGAAGAAATGGAAGTCTACGGAGAAACACGGGTCGGATGGGATGAAAACACACCTGTTAATGAAACCGTTGACGCGGAAGGCAATCTTTTCCCCGGAGAAAGAGGGTTCGGCGTGGCAGATCCCAATTCGCCCAAACGCCGTGTCTACGACGACCCAGAGGTCGAGGCACTCCGCGGAAAGCTACGCGAGCATAACGGCATTCGTGGACTCGAAATCTGCGAACCCCACGAAACTAAGAAAATCGCTCGAATCTTCCACCGTGATGGTTTCGCTGTGGTCAAAGACCTCCTCAACGCCGATCAACTTGCTCGCTGGAGAGAGGGTTGCGCTGAAGCACTGCGCGACATCCTTTCCATACCGGGACCTGGGAACAGAAAATATATAACCGAAACCGGACGTCTACCACACCGCTATAGCTATGGCACCTCTTCCGCTTCGAGACAGATGCTGCATCATTCCGCTTGGGCAAGTATGATAGATTTACCGACAACAACCCCTATTGTCACGGAAATCTTTGGTTCTTCAGATTACCGGGTGTGGGGTTCAGGCGGCGACCTCTGTCTCCCCGGGGCAGTAGAGTATCAACATTTGCATTCCGATGGTAGGGATTCACAGCACCTCACCGAAGCACGTATCGGGCAAGCGGAACGCCTCGGCATTCAACTCCACAGAGACGACAACGGAAACCTGGATGTCCCCTCCCAAAAGATGATTATGGAGATGACACCGCCGACCGTAACCATTAACTTCATCATGTGCGATCTGACTTGGGAAAACGGGCCGATTCGTCAAATTCCGGGAACACATACATTGCAGCAGAATCCACCACCTCCAGGCGATGAGCCCGATTGGATGAAACATTCAACGCTCGTCGGCGCGACAGCGGGTTCCGGTGTGTTCCGGGATAACCGCGCATGGCATGGAGCGACCCCTAATCTTTCAAAAGAAATTCGTGCATTGCCAAACGTAGAGTACGCCGCACCGTGGCGATCGCAACACGGTTTCAGCAGAATTATGCCACACGAAATTTGGGAGACCTTGACACCACACGCTCAGGAATTATGTGACTGGATCAAGGCAGACCCAGGGGTCCGGCCCCCCGGTGCCGGTATCATGCATCCACTCGCAAGCAAGCGTACAGAAGCAAAGAATTCTTAATTTACCTTGGAGATATTTAATTATCCCTTGCGGTTAAACGACGTGGCTTTATCTTTAGCACCCCTTTCTCAAATCTGCCCGAGCCGTTGTCGCAGGCTACAGGTTCCGTATTTTGGCTGCGCTACGTGTTAAGAATTTTGATGCTATACCCATCCAAATCTTTATCGTAGTTGTGGATTCACCAAAAACCTACGCGTAGTGTAATGGAGAGCATCTAAGCACGTAGAGCAAAAAATCCATTCATTACGGGCTACGGTGTAGGAGGATACGCTAAAGAAAATCCATATCAGGAGGAAACAAGACTATGTTAAACTGGGGCGTTATGAGTGCAGGCGGTATCGCCTATGTCTTCTGCAACGGAATGCGTTTTACAGACTCCGGGCAGATTCTTGCTGTCGCGAGCCGCACCCAATCTAAGATGGACAGGCTCGTCAACGATTTCGGCGTTCCTCGTCAATACAACGATTATGCCGATCTGTTGGCAGATGACGATATCGACGCTATCTATATTGCCACAATCCATCCACTTCACGCGGAGTGGGCAATAAAGTGTGCTGAAGCTGGGAAACATCTCCTTGTCGAGAAACCAATCAGCATGAACCACGCTGAAGCCGCCGCGATGGTAGATGCAGCACGGGAAAATGACGTGTTTCTCATGGAAGCTTTTATGTATCGCTGTCATCCACAGATCGCGAAGGTGGTGGAACTGATACAAGACGGCACGATTGGCGATGTCCGTGTCATCCGATCAACTTTCAGTTATCGGTCAAATTTTAACCCTCAAAGCCGAATTTTCAACCGCGAAATGGGGGGCGGTGGCATTCTGGACATCGGGTGTTACACGGCTTCAATGACTCGCAAAATGGCAGGGGCCGCTGACAATAAACTGTTCCTAAACCCCGTTGAGATAAAAGGGAACGGCAAAATCGGGCCCACGGGTGTTGACCATATTGCAGCAGCGACTCTTAAGTTTGAAAACGGTATCGTTGGAGAGATAATCGCCGCCGTTGAATGCAGCGTCGGAAGCAGTGTCTTTATCTATGGCACAGAGGGCTCGATTACCATCCCAAGTCCGTGGTTACCTTCATCGCTCTGTCGTCACGCCCGAGAGCCGTTGCCACTTGATACAACTTTTCCATCAACAAAAATTATCGTTGACTCTCATCAGAGGCGGGAATCCACTGAAATCACGGTGAATGTTGATCGGGACCTCTTCACCTACGAGGCGGATACAGTCGCCAACCATATCGCAGATCGGCAAGCACCGGCGATGTCTTGGGATGATACGCTTGGCAACATGCAACTACTGGATGCTTGGCTCGCAGAGGTAGGAGTCGTCCATTAGATATATATTAACCCAAGTTGCTAAGGACAAGTTTTTAGGAAACCTATAGATGTCGTTTTTCAGCGAAGAGCCTTCAGTATTTAGATGTTTTGTAGCATAGAAACCGTGGGTCTCCTGCGGACATTTACGCACAATCTAACAGGTTATGCTACATAACTGGCAAGTTGGGTTATATTAGGGCTTACGCGATTTTGACCATCTGACGCTTTGTGAGAGGGAGAACCCCAAAAAACGCAGATGTTCTCGTGGCACACCCTCACAGGTTCTGCTACAAAAGAGCAACACGCGTAAGTCCTGTATTACAAACGTAGAATTTCACAATTATTCGGGAGTTAACACTGATGGTGAAAGACGAGATTTTTCAGGAAAGCATTGTCCGGGTTGAAAAACCGGCGAAACACTTTACACTACTTCGTAATACCGATGGCGATTTCCTTGGAGTATCTGACACTAACGAACTCACAACTTTTGATTATACCGACGATAAGGCGATATGGGAAAAGGTCAAAGGCACCGATGCCTACCACCACGTCGTCACGGGGCTACAACTCGAAGTCGAACCCGCTGATGTTGAGAACGGCTACTCTCTTCGTCATAACGGGAACCCACTCGCAAGTGACGGCAGCGTAGGGACCGAAGGTGCTGTGTTCTCCATTGGACACGGGCCCGCACATTTGCCATCTGAGTATCTGGAATCATTCAAACAGAACGGGTGGGCATGCCTCCCTGCTATCATCGCTCCTGATATCATAGAAGAGTTGGAACGGGTGAGCTGCACGGGTCGCTGGGAAGCGGGAACCTACGAGCGAACGAAACCCCCTCTCAACGAGACTGCAGCGGTCGCAAAGATTGCGACGGAACCCGTCTCCTTGTGGTTGATGCGTCAATATATGCAGACACAGGAAATTCGACTCGGACACTCGCCAGGCTTCGCCATACTTGCACCAGACGATGGCAGACGGAAAGTTCAAGGTTGGCATTCAGATTTCCCCTATCTTTGGGGTATTGCTGGCAGTGAAGTTGTCAATCGAATACCGATTCACAAAGTCGAGGGTTTAGTCATGGGGGTCCAACGTAACCTCTGCGTCTCGGAATTCCGCAAGGAAAACGGAGCGACCTGTTTCAAACTTGGATCCCACACATTCGGTCAGGGGCCTCCAATAGAATGGGTAAACGGGAACACCTCCAGGCAGGACGGGTACCGTGAGTCCAAAGGATTGCCATACACTGGACCGGAGGCCGATGTCGTCGAAGCACCACCAGGGAGCTACATCGTTTATGATTCTCGGATATGGCATCGCGCGGGCGTAAATCGCACCTCACAGAAGCGAGCCGCGATGTTGCAGGCAGTCATTCCGATGTACATCATGCCGTTCATGGATACAAGTCGTCCGTACAAGGATTTTATTCACAGTCCCTTGGCAAAGGAACTCACTGCGCTTGAGCATAAAGAACTTGAGGCAATTATGGTAAATAAGATGGTTGGACCCCAGGGGCATCTGGCAATCACTGTTGACGAAGAATTGACTGAGAAAATACGTCCACCTCAGTAGGGCCATTTTTTCCTGTAGCAGTGCTGGGTTTACGTTTCGCAAGTGTATCAGGACTTACACAATTTTGATCATAGGACGTTTTGTGAGAATGAAAAGAGCGAAGGAGAGAAGATATGCGGAAAGCCAAGATTGCATCTGTAGGTTGCGGTTGGGTCGCGAAACGTTGGCATTTGCCAACAATCGCAGAATTGACGAAAAAAGGGGATCTGGATTATGTAGCCGTATGTGACGTAGACGCGGATGCCGCTCGCGAAGCCGGTGAGAAGTACGGTCTCCCGTACTATACGGATGTCGAGCAGATGCTGGAAAAACACAGTGACATCGACGTTGTAGATATCAGTACCGGTGACTATGAGCACCATACTGTCGCCAAGATAGCCGCTGAGCACAAGATGCACCCGATCGTCGAAAAACCGATGGCACCGACCCTCGCCTGCTGCGATGTGATCATAGACAGCTGCAGAGAAAACGGAGTTCATTTTGAGGTTGCCGAGAACTACTTTCGGATGCCGGGGGATCGAATCATCATAAAACTGATCCAGGAGGGTGTACTTGGCGACATTGCGCGGGTTCACTTTATCGAACCTTTTGGACGTAGAGGATTTGGGCAGGGCGGAGGAAAGCCGCGCGGCATAGAGTCCCCTATCTCAACGTTTACGTCCCACTCCGGTGTTTGCATTGACATGGGCGTTCATCGGATGTCCCAGCTCCGATTTTATGCTCAAAGCGAGCCGAAGAGAATCACCGGAATCACCAAGCAATTCGCTCCTGAACCCAACAGAATCTACGAAGATTGGGGTCACGCAATCATTGAATTTGAAAGCGGAGCCGTCGGTGTCTACGAAACCTCGCAGGTCGGGGAAGAGACGATTAAGTATAGACAGATTATGGGAACGAAAGGCGTGATAACGGATACCGATTTCTGGACAGCCGATTTTCCGTTGCGTGCCCTCGTCAACGGTGAAATGACGGATATCCCTATCGAACAAGAGCGGCATCAGGTGGATGGCGTAGATGTCCTTTCCAGAATTGTCGTGCATACCGACCCACAGATTGTCTATGAAAATCCTTTCAGAGCTTATGCAATAGACGATTGGAATGTCGGAACCGCCGAAGAGATTATGACCATCGCGAGAGCAGCACTTACAGGAGAACCACCGGAATATGGTATCGGAGGTCGGAAAGATGTGGAGATGTGTATCGCTTTGTATGAATCTTCACGGACAGGGATGATGCCTATCGCCATCCCGATAACAAAAATTACCGGTTACGAGCAGATGGTCCATGACGAATTCCACCAAAAATTCGGCCACGCCATTGATAAATAAAAGTTCTATCTACAGTACCAGTTTTTCCAATCCGAGGTAGACCCTGAATTTCCACCCCACTGGAGACACACACCCTTCTACCCCCCTTTATCCCTCCGCAGGCGGGGGAAAGAGAGGGTTTGGAAAGAAAACACTGAATAAAAGTGCTGCAAATTTTAGTATCAAACTCGCGTTATGTTACATAACTAGCAACTTGCGTTATAGTAGATTCTGTAATTACTTGGACACTCGTAGCATCGTGTGAACTCTGAAGTTATATGTTTCTGATGACGCAGGAAACCCACGGTTTCCTAGCTACAAGATGGCAACTTGCGTAAATACTTAGCAGAATTTATAGAGGAAATTTCTATGGCAACAACCGAAACCATTTTACTGCTCTTACAAAATTTTCACGGCACCGAACCACTGAAACAGTTGTTCTGGGTAGAACTCAACTACAAGCGCATCAACATATCTATTGACAATCTACCCGAAGGCCTCATGCCACTCATTGTTACACCACCCCTTCTGTTGGCAACCGCAGGCAGAAATAATGATTTTCACATCATCTACAGCCACCTCAACACCGAAACGCTCCGAAAAACAGACGAACGCCACATCATCACACACCTCCAAACCCGATACCCAGACGCGCTCTATATCTTCAGCAACAACGCACAAGACCATTGGCACTTTATCAACGTTAAACTCACACGTGAACAACGCGAAAACACCGAGCAACGTTTAAAACAACGCAATCTCTTCAGGCGAATTACAATCACACCTGACGAGAGACTCCGCACCGCCGCCGAACGCATCGCACGCCTCGACCTTGACACAATAGCTCAACAGGACACGCTCTTTGAAGGGCATGAGATGCTGACTGCCTTAGAAATCAGGCACGCATACGAGGAGGCTTTCAATGTCGAAGCCGTCACGGAGGCATTCTTTGAAGACTACAAACGCGCTTTCAAAAAACTCCAAACTGAACTCACAAATCAAACATGGATGAAAGGTGGGCACACGATTATACCCAGCAATTCCTCAGCCGATGTCTCTTCCTCTATTTCATCCAACGCAAACGATGGCTTGGCAACGACCCTGAGTTCCTCCGCACCTTCTATCAGACCTATCAAGACACCGCGCGACCGACGGATACCTTCGTTGAAAAATGGATCAATGTCCTCTTCTTTCAGGCATTCAATAACCGATTCCAGGGCGGCTATGCCTATTTTCCCGCGAGCATCCGAGAAACCTTGCAGCTCGCGCCGTATCTCAACGGAGGGTTGTTCCGAGAAAACGAACTCGACACTGAGTATACCGTCAAAATCAGTGATGAACTCTGGCAGGGCATTTTCACCTTCTTTGAAAAATATAACTTCACGATTGCGGAGGATACCCCGCTTGACCAAGAAGTCGCAGTTGACCCTGAGATGATAGGGAAAGTCTATGAAAGTCTCGTCTCTGTAGAGGACGAAGAACGAGGCGATGCGGGTATTTTCTATACGCCACGCATTGAAATCGACCTGATGTGCCGTCTGTCTCTCGTGGATAATCTGACGAATAACAGTGACACCCCCGACAAGGATGCGCTGAAACACACACTTTACGAAGTCCTTTTTGCGTTTGAAGAAGTTGAAAAACAGGAAGCAGATGTGAATCTTGGGGAGCATTGGCAGGCAGTTTATGAACATCTCCAAGACATCACAGTGCTGGATCCGGCGTGTGGGAGTGGCTCGTTCTTAGTGGGTATGCTCCATATCCTTGACGATCTTCACGGACGCGCCGAACAGCATCTCGGCATACCATCAACACGCCCATTTGACCGCCGCAAGGCTCTCATCGGCAGGAACCTCTACGGTGTTGACGTAAAGTCGTGGGCGTGTAAAGTCGCCGAGCTCCGCTTGTGGTTATCTCTCATCATTGACGCGGAATTCACGACTGCGGAACTCAATGTTAGAGAAGAACCGCTTTTACCAGATTTCTCGTTCAATATCCGTCATGGGGATAGCATTGTGCAGGACATCGGTGGGATGAACCTCGCACAGACCCGGTCCCTTGGCAGCGGCGTGTCGCCCAAACTCCAGCGTAAGATTGAGGACCTTCAGACCGAAAAACGCAAGTTTTACAACGGAGAAGAGGAGAGAAAATACGAAGAAAAGGAAGAGGTGGAAGCGACAGAACATAATCTTTTCCGTGAGATCCTTCAAGATTATGAGACTCGCAAGTCTAAGGAGATACGCCTTGTAGAAGCCTGGTTAGAAGACCCAGCGGAACAACTCACCCTTACAGGTGTGACGGCCCCTAAACCCCGCCAGCTGAGTTTTGAGACGCAGCAAAAACAACAAGAACTCGCGAAACATAAAGAAAACCTGGCACAGGTACAGCGCGCCCGTGCGGCCCTTGCCTCCCATACCACTCTGCCATTTGTGTGGGACATCGCCTTCGGGGAAATTTTTCGGCAGCGCGGCGGATTTGATATTATCATTGAAAATCCACCCTACGTCCGTCAAGAACAGATTGCCGACCCAACACTCCCTCGCGCCGAAGTCACAACTGCCAACAAGAAAGAGTACAAGGCAAAATTAGCCCGCGCCATCTATCAAATGTTTCCTGAACACTTCGGCTACAGAGAAAACCGAAACACCGTGGCGAACAAGTTGGATGCGAAAAGCGATCTCTACGTCTACTTCTATCTTCACGGCTTATCGCTCCTTAACCCGAAAGGCACGTTCTGTAGCATTACGTCTAACTCGTGGTTAGATGTTGGGTATGGTAAGAACCTTCAAGCATTTCTCCTCAAAAAGTGCCATCTGAAACTCGTTTTGGACAATGCTGCAAAACGTTCCTTCAAGGGCGTAAATATAAATACTATTATCACCCTTACCTCTGCTCCGAATGAAACTGGCGAAGCGAACGAACAACACATCGTACGTTTTGTCAACTTTACCGTGCCGTTTGAGGCGATTCTGGATCCGATTATCTTCTATGAAGTTGAAACTGCGACAGTTCGAACGCGCACCCCAGAACACCGCATTCATCCGAGCGTGCAGGAAGACTTGTTAACCTCCGGCATAGGTGAAAAAGGGAAGTATGCTGGTGACAAGTGGGGCGCGAAATACCTCCGTGCCCCGGATATCTATTGGTATCTGTTGGAAAATTATCACGATAAGTTAATCCGCGTGGGAGATGTCGCTGATACACCCAGAGGGTTTACAACTGGTGCCAACTCGTTCTTTGTCCTTGATTCCCAAACAATTTCAACGTGGGGTATTGAAGCGGATTTCTTGTCCCCTGTTATCAATAGTCCGAGGGATGTAAAAAGTCTTTTAATTGCCCCCAACCAATTGCCTTATTCACTCTTTATGTGCTCAAAGCGAAAAAGTGCTTTACGGGGAACGGCTGCTTTAGAGTACATTAAATGGGGGGAGTCACAGTCATTTCACCAGCGTTCAAGTATCCGAAGCAGAAGACTGTGGTACGGTATAAGGAAACGTCCACTCCCACCGCTTACTTTCCCTCAGTTGGTCGGTTCGACAGCGAAAACAACGTATGCCCCTAAGGGGTGCTTAGCAATTGACAATTTTACGGAAATTCATCCCTCTTCTGCTTTGAGTGTGCCGCTTTGTTTATCTTTAAATTCTACTGTTTTCCAACTCATGCTAAATCTCAGTGGTTGTGCGAATAGAGGATACGGCTTTTTGAAGATGCAAACCTCTGACCTATCAAACCTACTATGCGTCAATCCAGAAATACTTAACATAAGTGGGGGGGGGTAATCATGACCTCCTCGCCGCAGAAGACTGGGATGTACTCAACCCTTCACCCGAACGCAGGACCCTTGACAACATCATCTTTGATGTGCTACAATTAACCCAAGGTGAACGTGATGGAGTCTGTGAAGCTGTCATGGAGTTAGTAACAACCCGCCTCAGTAGGGCAAAAACCTGAAAATTTCATGGCACTGCAAAAGGAAAATGATGAATACTGCCGATACTGAACGTGAATACTCAGACAATCAATTGGACAAAATTGAGACATTGCTCTTACAGAGTGCCGAACTCCAACTACGAGGCGAGCAAAGATTCGGAAGGTTAGCAGAGACGGTCACAGAACTCGCTGAGAGCCAAGTGAAAAGCTCGCAATGGCAGGCAGAAAACCAAACACGATTCCAACAAATTGAGACAGCACAGACACGGACATCCGAACTCCAAGCAGAAATGGTAACCCAGATGGCAGAGATGGTCGCTCTTAATGCCGCGCGGGACACGCGGTTGACTCGGATTGAGGAGCGGCTTGAAGAGAGTGCCGTGCTTGATGCCAAACGTGATGTCCGTTTGGATAGAATTGAGGAATTACTTGTACAAACAGGGACTGCTGTTTCCCAACACGGGCAAATCCTCTCTAAACTCTCCGAAACTGTTTCGCAACAAGAACAAATCTTATCTCAACATGGGCAAATCCTTGCCAAACTTTCCGAAACCGTTTCCCAACACGGGCAAATCCTTTCTAAACAAGAGCAAACCTTATCGCAACACGGACAAATCCTCTCTAAACTCTCTGAAACAGTTGCCAAACAAGAGCAAACCTTATCGCAACACGAGCAAACGCTTTCCAAATACGGGCAAATCCTTTCTAAACAAGAGCAAACCTTATCGCAACACGGACAAATCCTCTCTAAACTCTCTGAAACAGTTGCCAAACAAGAGCAAATCCTTTCTAAACATGAGCAAACGCTTTCCCAATACGGACAAATCCTTACCAAACAAGAGCAAACCTTATCGCAACACGGACAAACGCTTTCCCAACACGGGCAAATCCTCTCCAAACTCTCCGAAACAGTTACCGAACTCGTCCAAACCGTTTCAGACTTGTCCCATAGCGTTTCTGAAGTGAAGGGCGCGCTCACCCCGTGGAAAATTATCATTGGCGGTATCGTCAGTGTTTGCCTCGCTATCATCTTGTCTGTACTCGGGACGAAAGGGTTAGAAGTGCTGGTAAAATTATTCACAGGGTAATCATGCCACACGACATCATTGACAACCGAAACGAAAAACTGATTGACCACGTCAACCTTATCTTAGACTCCACCGAGCGGGCCCGGTTCGCTGTCGGCTACTTCTTTCTTACCGGTTTCACAAGCATCGCAAAAGAACTTCGAAATCTGACCGAACTTCGACTCCTCATCGGTAACACCAGCACCCGCGAAACCATAGAGCAACTCGCCGAAGGATATAGAGAATTATCCGCTATTGAAAACGTTACTGAAAATATCAGTTATTCCAATCGCGTAACACGCAAAACACGTACCGCCGAAACCGCTGAAAACCTCAGGGCATGCATCCAATCTATGCCACAGACAGATGAATCCGAGCAGATCATCCGAACCTTAGCCGATATGGTTGCCACCGGGAAGTTGAAAGTCAGGATATACACGAAGGGTAGGCTTCACGCCAAGGCCTACATTTTTGACTACAAGCAAGGCACCTATGAAACCGGCACCTCCATTGTCGGCTCATCTAACCTTACCCTCGCCGGTTTGACCAGCAATACCGAATTGAACGTCGTTGTCTCTGGCAATGCCAATCAGAAACAACTCCGAAAATGGTTCGATGAATTGTGGGATGAAGCCGATGACTTTGACAAGACCTTGATGGAGGAGATGCAAACCTCTTGGGCACTCGCCCCTGTTCGCCCGTATGACATCTACATGAAAACACTCTATGAATTGGTTAAGGAACGACTTGAGCGGGATGAGGACAGCCTTCCTCCTGCCGCCGATCTGATGGATCAATTGGCTGACTTCCAACAGGTCGCCGTGTGGCAAGCCATTAAAATTATTAATCAATATGGCGGCGCGTTTGTCTCGGATGTCGTCGGATTGGGAAAAAGTTACATCGGCTCCGCAATCGTCAAATACTTTGAGCACGTCGAAAACGCCCGTCCCTTAATCTTCTGTCCCCCCGCCCTCATCCCGATGTGGGAACGGTACAACGAATTTCACCATCTTAACGCCCAAGTAATTTCCAGCGGGATCCTCAGCGGTGATGCAGAAAATGCCCGACAACTCCTCTTTGAACACTACGAAAACCGGGATTTTGTCCTTGTTGACGAAAGCCATAATTTCCGCAACCCGGGGACTCAACGTTATGGAATCTTGCAAGAATTCCTAACAACGGGGGATAAAAAGAGTTGTTTCCTTACCGCAACACCACGGAACAAAAGTGCCTGGGATATCTATCACCAATTTAAACTCTTCCATCCAGACGACGATACTGCCTTACCGCTTGAGCCTGCACACTTGCGGGAATATTTTCGCCACATCGAAAACGGCACCCGGGACCCACGCGTCCTTTTGCAGCACATCCTCATCCGTCGCACCCGAAACCATATCCTACGATGGTATGGATATGATGCAGAGACGCATGAGCCCGTCGACCCTACCGAATTTAGCGATTACTTAAACCGTCAACGGCACGCTTATGTCAGAATAGGTGACACACAACAATTTTTTCCACAACGCACCCTCAAGACAGTGGAATATAGTATTGAGGAGACCTACCAAGGGCTTTATCAACAAATTCGGGAGCACCTCGGCACCGCAAAAACCACCACTGCTTCACAACTGACCTACGCACGGTATGGACTCTGGCACTACGTGAAAAAAGAAAAGCAAGGAATCGCGCCTTATCGAGATTTACAAAGTGCAGGCAAAAATCTGCGCGGTTTAATCCGCGTTCTCCTTTTCAAACGTTTTGAATCCAGTGTGTATGCCTTCAAACAGACGATCTCTCGGTTTTTGAACGTTCACACCCTGTTTCTCAACGCATTAGACAACGGCATCGTTGCCGCAGGTGAGGATGCCCAACAGATTCTCTACGATGCAAGGAGTACTGACGAAACCGATATCGATGCCGATGAACGCGACGTTCTTGACGAGCTGCAGAAACTCTCTGAGTCTTATGACATCCAAGATTTCAACCTTGAAGCGTTACGCGAAGACGTTCAGCACGATATCCAAGTCTTTACACATATTTTAGAATCCATCCAAAAAATTACCCCAGCAGCCGATGCGAAACTCCAAACACTCAAAAAATTGCTCAACACGAAACCCCTCTGCGACGGAAAACGCCTAATTTTCACTCGATACATTGATACAGCCGACTACCTCTACAGAAACCTAAAGACGGAAAACACGGATGTTATCTACAGCAGTAATAAAGATAAACAGAGAATCGTTGCACGCTTTGCGCCTAATGCAAATCCTGAACAGAGACGGAACTCTGATGAAAACGAACTCAACACACTCATCGCCACTGATGTTCTCGCGGAGGGATTGAACCTGCAAGATTGTGGGATATTGGTCAACTACGACCTCCACTGGAATCCCGTCCGCCTCATTCAACGCTTCGGACGTATTGATCGAATAGGCAGCGAGTTTGAAAAAATTCACGGCTTTAACTTTCTACCCGAACTCGGTATTGAACGTAACCTCGGCTTGCAAGAAACACTCCGAAATCGAATTCAAGAAATCCACGACACGATTGGGGAAGATGCCGCAATTCTCGACAACACTGAAGAACTCAACGAAGAGGCGATGTACGCAATCTATGAGCAGGATAACGCACAACTCAATCTTTTTGAAGAGATCCAGGAAACCGGTATGAGTTTTATCGAAGCGGAAGAGATATTGCGACAAATCAAACGGCAAGATTCAGCGGAATATGAACGCATTGCAAATCTGAGGGACGGTATCCGTACGGGTATTCAGGCGGACACAAAGGGCACTTACGTTTTCTGTCGTTTGGGCTCGTTCCAGCAGCCATGTCTGTTGAATGAAAAAGGATACATGGTTACTACAGATTCAGCGGAGATTCTCCAACGTCTTCAATGTGATCCTGAATTAGAAGGGAAACCGGTTCCACCTGAACATAATACACGCATTACGAAACAGCAAAAAGACTTCGCAGCACGGAATAGAAATCGAACCGTTTTTTCAGTACGTCAGTTAACGTCCGCGCAGAGATACATCCGAAAAGAGTTGAGACTCCTTAGCAGCACATCGAAGGATACATAGGCAATAAGCAAACTCGATCAAGCCTTTCGCTTGTCCCTCACGGAGGCGATCAAGCGGGAAATCAATCGCTTGCATCGTCTGAAAATCACAGGAGAGGCATTGCTAACTGAACTCACAATTCTCTACCATCGACATAACATGGCAAATTTAGAAAAACGCCAGCATAAACCCGATGAGCAATCCCAATCGTATGCCAAAGTAATTTGTAGTGCGTCGTTCGTTTAACCTTTCACCTATCCCCTCCAAAACCACAAAAAACTTTGCAATTTTTTCTCATCCGTTATATACTTTTACGGCAAAGAGAATACTCCAAGTAAAAGGGAACGCTCGCATGAACATTCTCGTCCTCCACGGACCGAACCTACACCTCTTAGGAAAACGCCAACCCGAGATCTATGGCCACCAGACATTATCAGACATTAATGACACACTTGACCGGCACGCAGCGGCATCGCCTCACGCGATTACACTCAAAATCTTTCAATCTAATCACGAAGGCGAACTCGTCTCCATCATCGGAGATAACATTGACTGGGCAGACGGCATCCTGATTAATCCTGCAGCTTACACACATACCAGTGTCGCCATTCGAGACGCGCTTTCTACTGTTGCATTACCTGTCATAGAGATTCACCTCTCTAACATCTATGCCCGTGAAGAATTTCGGCATCATTCCTACATATCGGCGATCGCTGTTGGTATCATTGGTGGCTTTGGAACGCATAGTTACACGCTTGCTCTTGAAGCAATGATCCAAATTTTGCAACAAAATCTGGAAAATTAAAAAAATGGCAAAAAATCCTTTTATACCCTTCAGTCGCCCGTGGATTGATGATACCGAAATCGAAGCCGTTAGCCAAGTCCTCGCTTCCAAATGGATTAGCACAGGTAACAGAGTGCGCGAATTTGAACGTGCTTTCGCCGAATACCTCGGTGTCAAGCACGCCATTGCTGTCAGTTCCTGCACCCACGCGTTGCACCTCAGTCTTGTTGTAGGGGGGATCGGTAGCGGAGATGAAGTCATCACAACCCCATATACCTTCACAGCGACTGCGGAAGCGATCCGATATGTCGGTGCTAACCCTGTCTTCGTAGACATTGACCCGAATACATTGAACATCAACATAACCAAAATCGAGAAGGCGATAACGCCACGTACGAAGGCGATACTGCCTGTACATTTCGCTGGTCTCCCTTGCGATATGGATGCGTTACGGGACATCTGTCGAAACCACAATCTCGTCCTCATCGATGACGCTGCCCACGCCATCCCGACTGAATACAAAGGGCAACATATCGGTAGTATCGGTGACCTATCAGCCTTTAGTTTTTACGCCAACAAAAACCTGACGACTGCGGAAGGCGGTATGATCACTACCAATAACGATACCTTCGCTGAACCGCTCCGCACGATGCGGCTCCACGGCATCGACAAAGATGCTTGGGCGCGTCAATCACAACGCGCTATCTGGCAATACGATATTGCTACTGAAGGTTATAAATACAATATGACCGATATTCAAGCAGCGATAGGATTGTGCCAGCTCATGAAACTCAACAAACAGCATGAACGCCGCCGAAATTTCGCGCAGATTTATCAAACGGAACTCGCGAATTTTCCGAAAATAAGTACGCCGGTCGCACCGGATAATTCCAAAGGGCATTCGTGGCATCTCTATATTATCCAACTCCACACCGGCAACCGAGATGAATTCGTAGAATCGTTACGCGATGCAAACATTGAATGCAGTGTTCACTATATTCCGTTACATCTCTTTGAGTTTTATCAGGAGCAATACGGTTACCGTGTCGGCGATTTCCCGTGTGCTGAGGCAGCATTTGAACGTGTCGTGAGTCTACCTCTCCACCCGGGCTTGACGGAAGAAGAAATTCACATCGTAATTGATGAAATAGGAAAGATTTTGGGTTTATAATTCGACTACAGAAAACCCAAAAATCCCTGATTTAGACGATATCGACATAACACCACTTCAACAAGAAGATGGACACATCTAACCCAACGAACACTCCCCTCTACCAAATCATTCCCAGCGATGTCTGTTTTTCGTGTGATGTCTGTTGCCGGTTTTTAGAAGTAGACAGTCCGCTCGCGCCCATTTTCACTGAGATTGAGACAGAGAACGCCGTCGCACAGGGTGCCGATCCTGCTCTGTTCTATCCACAGGTAGATGCAAAAAGTGCACAGATCCAACTCAAATCGTATAACGACTTCTATATTTGTCCGTTTTTTGAACCGGAGACGAGCCACTGCACCATCTATCCGATCCGCCCGCTTGACTGTCAACTCTATCCGTTCGCGTTCATGCACAGTGAGGATGGAAGCGAGGTCGTGCTCGGTGTTGATAACCTCTGCCCGTTTGGCGAAGCACATATCGAAACGGAAGCCTTTCAGAAGCACATCCGCCATGTCATCAATTACGTCGAATCCGAATCAGTTACTGCGCAGATAATCGCCAATTGGAGTTTGATCGGCGATTACCAAGAGACAGTGGAAATTGTTCATACATTAGGACAATTGACAGATGCGACTCCAACCGCTAACTCTTAATGACAAGCCAATTTTTGACGAATACGCACATCGGACATGCCCCCGGCTTTCCAACTACGCCTTCGCACCGCTTTACGTATGGAAGGAACATTTTCAGTTTTATTGGGCACGACTCGCGGAATATCTATGCATTTTCGCAAAACAGGGTAACGATTATTTCATGCCGATTCTACCGATGCCGTGCGAGCCTGAAAATCCCACCTACCGAAATGTTATTCGCACAGCATATCAATTTATATTGGAATCAAATCAGAATCCAGACATCGCCCGAATCGAAAATGTCCCACAGGAGTTACGCACTTTTTTTCAAGAGATCGGATTCCGTGCTACCTTGAAGGAGACCGAATATCTCTATGAAACAGCAGCACTCAGCAAACTAAGCGGTAATCGTTTCAAGCGTAAGCGGAACACTTATAACGTCTTTATTAAACATTATCCGTCGGCAGAATTTAGACCCTACCGCATCGCTGACCGCGGCGGATGTTTAGCACTCTATGAGACGTGGCACATTGCACGCGCAGCGAAATGTGAAGACGCAGTCTATTGCGCGATGCTTGAAGATTCTCGATCGGCCCACCGAATCGCGATCGGGCATGCGGAAGCACTCGGACTTGTCGGCAGGATTATCCGTATTGATGAGGAGATCAGAGGCTATACCTTCGGCTATCCACTGAATGCGGATACATTCTGTGTACTATTTGAGATTACGGACCTTGGGATAAAAGGGCTTGCCCAGTTCATCTACCGCGAGTTTTGCAAGGAATTGGTGGACACCTATAGATGGGTTAACGCAATGGACGATTCAGGATTAGAGAACCTAAAACGTGTCAAACGCTCCTACCATCCGCTCCAACTGCTTCCGTCATACAATGTGGTGAGTTCTACCACGTTGGAGGCTACCGAAATATGACACAAGCCCTTATCTTTCTCAACGGCTACTACGACACACGGTATCTCGATTTTTACCGTCAAGAGATTGAGAGCGCAGTGAAAAAGAGTTCCCTACTTATCTGTGCAGATGGAGGTATCCGCATATTTGACGAACTCCATCGACACTTGGACATTTCTCTCATACCGGATGTCCTCATCGGCGATATGGATTCGGTAGATGAAAGGACAACCAACGCGAAACAGGTCGTTCAGGAATGGGTAGGAAAAACGGACAAAGATTATACGGATGGGCAACTCGCCGTAGATTACGCGATGAAACAGTCCGACTGCCGACACATCATCCTCTACGGTGGTTTATCGCGACCAGAAGAATATGAAACCGACCAGTTTCTTGGCAATCTCAAATTGATGCGCTTTGGACATTACCTGATGTCTACAGACGAACCTTATACTGTCGAAATGCGGGATCCGAGACAAACAATCCACTACGTGCTATCAGCAGTGCGTTTAACTCGAAAAAGTAACGGACTGCAACGTGTCTCTCTCATCTCGGAATCATCCAACGTCATCGTCGAAAAAAGTGAGAATCTACGTTGGGACTTGGCATCGCTACACATCCACCCCGATTTAACAAACGCACTCCGCAACGAATTCGTGGAAGATGCGGAGTCGGCAATCATCCAATTGACTGGCGGTTCGGCCCCGGTCTACGTGATTCATAACTGGTAAGTCAACACTTTCTCAAGCGTTTTCGTATCCAGATTCGCACCGCTCATCACCATTACCACGCGCTTCCCCGCCAGTGCATCCGTGAGTTTATGTGCTGCCGCTATCGGAGATGCCCCTGCCCCTTCCGCCAGGTTGTGTGTCCATCGCAATGCCAAACGGATGCCTTCTTCAAGTTCCGTTTCACTGAGTAATACAATGTCGTGAATGCCTTTGTTGATGATGGATAAGGGCAACGGAAACGGTGCACGGGTCGCAAGTCCATCAGCAATGGTATCGCAAGAATTGGTTTCTACACGCTGCCCGGACTTCCACGAATGATAGATAGCCGGTGCATTTTCCGCTTGCACTCCGATGACCTTGACATCGGGGTTGATCGCTTTGGAAACTGTGATAGCACCACAGCTACCGCTCCCACCGCCGATAGGCACAATGATTGCATCCACATCTGGGAGACTTTCGAAAATCTCAAGTGAATAGGTACCCACACCGTGGAAGAGTGCAGGCTCCATGCACGGATGAACATAGTAAAGTCCGCGCTCCGCTTGGAGTGTTTCACACAGCTCAAGTGCTTCGTCAAAATCGGAACCGTGTTCGATCAGTTCGGCACCATACGCCCGCATAGCACAATTCTTTTCGGGATTATTCCCGTGTGGCACAACGACCGTAGCCCTAACACCGAATTGCCGAGCCGCGTAAGCGATTGATTGTCCATGGTTTCCGCGTGTCGCTGTAAGAACACCTTTTTCACGTTGTGCTTGCGGAAGGTGGTGCATGAAGTTTATACCGCCACGCACTTTAAAACTCCCTGTCGGATGATGATTTTCGTGCTTGATGTATGCCTGAAATCCGAGTCGCTCGGACAATTCTGGATAATGAATCAGGGGTGTAGGTTTTAAATATTGTGTTACGACGCGTCGCGCCGCAATAATTTTCTGAAGGGTAATAGTTTCCATTTTTTAACGCAATACGTAGTTTCGGGATTAAGAAAAAGTTATAAAAAGTGCCATGAACCCTTGATTTTATTGACTTTTTCGCTTGTTTAGTTCTTTGAAATATGCGATAATATTAGCAGTTAAAACGGGAGGTTGTACCCTCCCTTTCATTCCAAAGCGGAGTTGCTTCGGAGATACTGCTGCCATTATACGCAAAATCGCAGAATTTTAGCAACCCCTTTTGAAAGACAAAGGCGTTTTTTGATGGATCTTATAGAAGTCATGGAACATTTCCCTGACCAAGAGTCTTGCATAGCACATCTCGAATGTGTCAAATAGGCAGGAAAGCCCGTTTGTTCTCACTGTTGATAGTGTGTGGAAAACTGACACCCCAAAGTTTATCTTCATTTGCTTTTGCGCCGATGATGTGTTATAATTGTATATAAATTTTTTGCGGATAGAAGCAACCTGTTTTCTGTCCTTGATGGAACTTATCCGTGCTGAACCTCAATTTGAACGCAAAGAGGGGCATTCAGTTCTTCTGTAAGAGGAAATTCCGATTCCCGACACATCCTTGTAGGAGCGATTTCTACAAAAAATGTGTAGAAAACCGAGAACTAAATAGCCTCAGAACCTAAAAAGGAGCAGTTGACAATGAGAGTAAAGGTCTATTATATCTGTGCTGTACTGCTGATGTTGAGTCTGTCAACACCCGCAGTCTTCGCACAAGACGCGCAAGCAGACAAATTGCTTGGGTGGTGGCTATTTGATAGCGAAAAAGACGAAATTGGAAACTGGGATGACATAGATCTCCACGGTGCCGAGCTCAAAGGCGGTCAGCTGATTGTTGAGACTGGGAAATGGGCACACGCGCTTGAATACAGCGGACCCGATATCGAAGAGAAAACTTTGATGACATGGGTTGCTCTGGACAGCCTCGCCGCAACCAAAGGGTCAGCACTCACGTTAGATAAAGCGACAGAGGACCAGTTCAACGCTATTGTTTATGCGGAACGTCAACCGAGTCAATGGATGTCTGGAAGCAGTTGGTTCCACCGCACTGAGGACTTTCCGAAAGCTCACAATGAAAAGAAAGAAGGCGAAATGGTTTACTTAGCCTTCACTTACGAAGATAAGGGTGGAACTTACAAAATAACTGGTTACCGAAACGGCGAAAGCCTTGGTAGTTATGAGAAAGGCGAGATCAAAACTTGGCCCACAGGTGATGCCGAAGCAATTTGGGGGAAACGGCATACAAACGGGCTTGGTGGCCCTGGTGAGCTCAACGCACACATTGAAGAATCCCGGATTTACTCCGTTCCGTTGACTGAAGATGAAGTTAACGAAATGGAAATCGGGACGCTCGACGTTGGACCACAAGGGAAGCTCGCGACGCAGTGGGCACAGCTTAAACGGAAATAGGTTCTTGATTATAGGGCGAAACTTAAATGAATTCGCCCTATTTTACGTTGATTTAACGAAAATTGCTGACCGAGACAGACGTTATGGAAAGTCGACTCGCACTTTTTTTGCTGTGCTTCGGTGTCTATATCGTTCCCTTTGTGGCGGCTGAAGAACAGGTTTGGACCTTTGACAACGATGCCTCCGATTGGACCCCCGCGAACGGTAGTTGGGAAGTCGAAGAAGGTATCTATAAACAAACAATGCGCTGGGGTGAAGCACAGAAAGCATTGGTTGACGGCGCAGAATGGGCAGATCACACACTGGAAGCAAAGGTCCGGGTTGATGACGGGCATTGGGGTGGTATCGTTTTTCGAGCACAAAATGAATTTGAGTACTATGTGTACCTCATCTGCCCAAAAGAAAACAAATCTGAGTTGTGGCGGCACAAGCGTAGCACCGCTTTTAAGGACGGGTTTGAAGCACGCGACGAAATCGAACACGACATTGAACCTATCGGTCTTACGATTACGCGCAACGAGTGGTTCACACTCCGCGTCGTCGTTGAAGGGAGTCGCATCGCAGTTGCTATTAACGATATAGAGCAGGGTGTCTTTATTGATGATACCTACACCGTTGGGAAAGTCGGTGTCTGGACGTGGGATACCCAAGCCAGTTTTGATGATGTCAGTGTGAACGGCTCCACGACAGCCTCTCTTACTGCAATTGAACCCAAGGGAAAACTTGCAGTATCGTGGGCAGCGTTAAAAAAATAAAGTATCCCAAATTGCCAGTTATGTAGCATAGGAGACCGTTGGCCTCCTGTGCCATCAGAACATATAACTTCGGAGTTCATACGGCCCTATAACGGAATCTACTACAAAATACGTATCTCTAAAATCAAATCAACGTTTCTAACACCAGTACATCATAATTATTTCTGCATTCGCAAAATATTACGTTTCTTAGCGAAATTATTTTTCGAGCGGGAAACCGCACAAGAAATACCGATAATTTATCTAACCCAATGTTCACACGGGTATAACATTTTTTCCGAAAACTCTCATTATCTAAACGCGTTTTTCAGGCGCACATAGGAGGAATTTTCATGGCAGATGTAGGGAGTGCTGCACCGAATTTCACACTTACAGGTGCAGTTAACCAAGAAGATGTTGAAGTTTCATTGAGCGACTACACAGGCAAAAATTTGGTGGTTCTTTTCTATCCGCTCGCTTTTTCCCCAGTCTGTGCTGAACAGGTGCCAGATTTCAATGAAAGTTTGTCAGCGATTCAAGCGAAAGATGCTGAAGTCATCGCAATCAATCGCGATTCAACGTTTGCCCATAAGGCGTGGAGCGAGGTGCTCGGTGGAATTGATTTCCCACTCCTCGCAGATATGAATCTTGATGTCTCTAAGCAGTTCGGTATGGCAATCGAAGATGTCGGCATTACCACGCGTGGGGTCTTCATCATTGATAAATCTGGGAGTATCGCCTTTAAACACGTCGAAGCGGCTCCACCCGACAATACACTGTCAGCTGAGCAGGTTCTGGGCGAACTGGACAAGTTGCAATAAGTATTTCGGCGTACCCCGGACTGTCCGAATGGTCCGCGTGCCTCGACTACAGAAAAGCGGGTATCTGGCGAAACTTGCAAACCGTGATTCTCTACCGTGCCAACGCCCGCTTTTCGTTTTAATTTTCACAGCATTGACAACACTAAACGGATATGATACAATACGATTATAGTAAAAACCGAAAATAAGTTCACACCTGTAGCATAGGAAACTGTCAGTCTCCTGTGCCCTTTGCCCGAAAACGACAAGGAATACGCCAAATCTTTCGCAAAAATGAAGGAGTCTCGCCGAAAAGCGGTGTTCGTGTATCTGAAATCATAGAGGTGGCAAGTTGGGTTATACTTAAGAAGAAGTATCAATGCGAAAATATTCAGGAAGGGTTATTATGCTGCTCCTTAGCTGCGTGGTCTCTTTTACCAGCTGCAGGCGAATGGAGCGAATGATGGATCCGGTTACGCTACCAACAGAAGAGATCGTGAAGATTTATTACGGGGATATTGGCACATCTACAATCTATCGTGCCAATCCTGATGGATCATCCATCGAAACACTCATTCCAAATGCTCAGGCATGGGAAATGGCCTTAGACGTTGCCCAGGGTAAAATCTATTGGATAACATTGTGGGCGGCAGTATCAGCCGGGCAAATTTAGACGGTTCCAACGTCGAGGTCCTTGTTGAAAGCAGTGGCGAGGGAATAGGTTTGGACTTAAGCGCGCGCAAAATGTACTGGACTGGTGAAGGTCAAATCCGGCGCGCTAATTTAGATGGATCTGACGTTGAGACGCTCGTCCCAGGATTAAGCAAACCTGACAGTTTTGATCTTGATTTGGTAGGTAGCAAGATGTACTGGACAGATTCTATCGACGGAACAATTCTACGGGCGAATTTGGACGGTTCCAACGTCGAGGTCCTTGTTACCGGATTGTCTCATCCCCAAGGGCTCAACGTAGACCGAACATCGGGCAAGATGTATTGGTGCACTTGGCCCCCTGATAATAAAATCCAACGGGCAAACCTCGATGGATCTGATATTGAAGACCTTATATTCGGGTCAGGTGGATTAGAGGGAGTTGCACTATCTTTTCCTATAGATGAGATGTACTGGACAGACTTTGAAGACGGGACAATCCGACGGGCAAGCTTAGACGGTTCAGATCCTGAAGAGATTGTCACTGGGTTATCCAACCCAATATCTATAACTTTGGATATTAGACCTATTATAAGGTGAGTTTGATAAATATTCAGGGTAGACACATTTTCCCTTAAAGTCTCTCTGATAACGGGAATTTAGGAATTATATCCCTAATAATTGCCCCTTTTTGAGTGAATCTATTGCTTTTTTGCTCAATTTGCGTCCGTTTTAGACCTCTAATATTTTTTTCAAATTGGCGTTATTATAGTGAAATCTGAAATAAGTTCACACTTGTAGCATAGGATACCGTTGGTCTCCTGTGCTATCAGATAACTTCACGGTTCACACGACGGTACGAGTGTATAAGTAATTACGAAATCTACTATAATGCGGGTGTAGCTCAGCGGTAGAGCGTCAGCTTCCCAAGCTGAGGGTCGCGGGTTCAATTCCCGTCACCCGCTTGTATATTTGCCCACTTAAGTATTTGACTTAAAATCGCCTAAAATTGAGGGAATCCATGGCACGAAACCAACGATTGACGAAAGAAGAAATCCAAGAAGATAAATTTATTGAAGGGCTTCTGAAAACCTACCAGTTCCTTAAAGAGAATCTGCGAACTATCGTCATTGTGGGGGGGATAGTGGTTATTGCTGTCGCAGGCTATGCGGCATATTATCAGAATCAGGAGAACCGTCGCGCCGAAGCAACTGTCGCGTTGCGCGAAGCCACCGAAGCCTACCGAACCGCCGAAGCGAGTCTTTTTGATGCGGAGAAATTAGCAGAAAGTGAAGAATCTCTTGCAACCGCACAGACGCAGCTTCAACAGGTCTTTGAGAAATATCCGAATACCGCTTTTGCTGACAAGGCACGGTATCAATACGCAAGTTCACTCTATTATCAGGGCAACTACGCAGAAGCCCGATCGCAATTCCAACAGATCATTGAAAACCATCAACCCGAAAATCAGATGTACAGTCTATACGCACAAAAGGCGATAGGCAACACTTACGAGCAGGAAGATAACTACGCGGAAGCCGTCACTGCCTATCAGGCGAACAGATTCCCACCCACGCCAGCACTCTCACCGGAGATTCGGAAGTTCGTTCTTGCCGAAGCCAAATTTAATCAGGCAATTGTTTATGAAAAGTTAGGGGACGTTGAAGCAGCTCGCGCCGCATATAAAGAAATCATGGATGAGTTCCGAACATCACTTGAAACAGGTATTGCCCAAAAAAGCCTTGAAGCGATTGACGAAGCAAAAGTAGTTATCACTGCCATCGGTGAAATATTGGATCTCTCAAATGCGGAGAAACTGGAAAACGAAAAGCACTATTATGACGCTTATGTCGCGTATACCGACGCGATTCGTACCTATAAAGTCAGCAAAGACATTCACGGTGGGTTGTCCTCGGAACTCCGAAAGCAGATTGGAAGCTTTGAAAAAGAAGCGATGACCATCATAAATAACATTCAAAATGCCCGTCGTGCCGACCACGAAGGTAGAGAGAATTCAGCACTCTACAGTTACGATCTGGTTGTTGATTTTGAAAAGCTGGGTTTAAGTCGCCGCCTCTATGAGAATGCACTGCTCCACTACAAACGTCTTGAATCTGCCCAATAATTTGTAGGCTTACCAACATTTTTACTGTTATTAAGGAGCCGCAATAATGTTTTATAAATATGGTCGTCCGCCTTTTTTCGCTTCCAAAACCGTCGGATTTGCTTTTTTGGGAGTGCTTTTTTTTATCCTTATTCCGTTTGTATCATTAAGTGAAGCGGCCCCGACAGGAAACCTCGCGTATGCAGTCAACGGGTTCGATGAAAACCTGGGACGCTTCGATTGGAATCTCTATACAACAGCAATCAAAGGGACTAAAGATTTTAGAGCCATCCCTTTAAACATCAAAGGGATGTATCCCTCGTGGGGTCCGAATGGGGATATCCTCTATTTTATCCAACGCGATGCTGGGCACTCTAATGTTTATTCCGTTAATCCCGAAAATCCAAAGAACAAGAAGTTGATTACGCCATCGGCTGGCACATATCGGTTTCTTTCGGTTTCTCCGAATGGTAAGAAACTCGCGTTCAACGGTTGGACAATAGATCAATTTCCTCAAGACAATCAGATTTGGGTGCTGGATATTGACAGCGGTGAGATGGAAGTTATGACAGCAGTGGTACACATGGGATGGCCCTTTTCATTTTGGGGGATGTCCTGGTCACCAAATAGTAAGCAAATTGCCTTCTCGCTCCAAAGACCGGGCTGGTTGGATCATCTCTACATCTTAGACGTTGAAACGAAAGAGATAGAACTCTTGACCGAACTCCATAAAGATTTTTATCCTGTATGGGCACCCGATGGGCAACGTATCCTTTTCCTCAGATGGAACAGAGAGTTTGATACGTTCTGCACAATTGATGTTGAAACCAAAACAATTGAGACCCTGTTTGATGTAGATAAAGCCACCGGTTATTGGGCAGATTGGTCCCCTGGAGGAGACTATATGGTCTATTCCCGATGGGGTTCCATCTATCTCTATGAATTCGCCACCGATGAAACCGAAGCAATAGTTGAGGTCGGTGGTACTAGTAGCGTATTTGTCATTACGTGGTTGCGGGATGCGGAGATATTGCCGGTCGAACCGCAAGAGAAGTTGGTCACGACTTGGGGTAACCTCAAGCAAGGAAATTAAAAGTAGTATGCACACTCCGCGTGCTGTAACTTCACGCACACCCGAAAAAGGAAAAATCGGTGTTATCTAGTGTTGAACAAGCGTTAGAATACGACAAAATCCGTGCACTTCTAAAAAAGTACACCGCTTCTCAACTCGGGACGGCGCGTGTTGACACCCTCGAGCCTTCTACTGATGTCGATAAAGTTCGCTATCTACTCACGTTGTGTAGTGAGACGAAAATCTTTCATCAATTACATGGTGGAATACCGCTGAACGGTTTAAAGGATATCCGAAAATCGCTAACCCACGCTGCGAAGGTGGGCGCGCTTTTAAATGCTGAGGAACTTCTTGATGTCCGAAAAGTCGCACAGATTCCCGTAGACATCTATCGTGCATTTGAGAAACGCGACCGGGAAGATTTTCCTAACCTTTTTGCTATTGTCGATGTATTACCTGTGTTTCCAGATTTAGTTGAGGCGATTAGTTACTGCATTGATGCTGAAGGGGTTTTGCTGGATCGCGCAAGCCCTGAATTACGTGCCATCCGTCGCAAATTGTCGCGTCTTCGTGAAAATATACACCAAAAACTGGAAGCGACGCTGCGTTCACCAGAACACCAAAAAGCAATTCAAGAGCAGGTCATCACATCTCGGAATAACCGATATGTCATCCCAATCAAACAGGAAGCACGTTCGTCTTTCCGAGGTGTAGTTCAGGGGCAATCTACAAGCGGGGCAACCTTTTTTGTAGAGCCTTTGGACATCGTTCAGATGAACAATGAACTCCATGAAGCCGCTGAAGCTGAACAACGTGAGATTCGACGCATCCTCCTTGAACTCACAGATCGCGTGCGCGACAACCTGCACCAATTAGAACTGTCTTTGGATCTATTGGCAGAGTTCGATTTCTTAAACGCAAAGGCACGTTTTAGCTTCGCGATAGACGCTGTTGAACCGAAACTGAATACTCGTGGTGTTGTCAAATTGATTGAGGCGCGGCATCCGTTATTGGAGTTCCATCTTCAGAACCAACGAAAGTCCGATGCCAATTCTGGTGGAGATGAAAGTCTACCGACGCATGTTGTTCCGACAAACATTCATATCGGTAAAGGTTTCAATACGCTGATTATCACCGGTCCGAATACCGGTGGCAAAACCGTTGTTCTCAAAACGGTTGGGCTTTTAGCACTCATGGCACAATCGGGTTTGCATATTCCAGCGGAACATGGGAGTCAGGTTGCTATCTTCGACCATATCTTTGCTGACATTGGCGATGACCAAGGGATAGAACAGAGTCTGAGTACTTTTTCCTCACATATCACGAAAATTGCGGAGATGCTTCGAAAAATAGAGGATGCCGAATATACGCTTGTGTTATTGGACGAGATCGGTGCTGGAACAGATCCCAGCGAAGGAACTGCCCTCGGTATGGCACTTCTTGATTGGCTCGGAGACAGACAGGTTAATACTATCGTCACGACGCACTATGGCGCGCTCAAGGCGTATGCCCATACACAAGAAAGTATGGAGAACGCTTCAATGGAGTTTGACTGGGCGACCCTACGTCCGACTTACCGACTGCAGATAGGTATACCGGGAAGTAGCAATGCCATAAAAATTGCGTCACAACTCGGGATCCCCTCTGATATTCTTGATGAAGCACAAACGCATTTGGGGAATAACAACGTGGCTGTTGAAGATCTCCTCGTGCGTTTGCAGCAGACACAAGATGAATTGGAAACAGAACGAGCACTTTTGCAGGAAAAAATTCAAGAGGCTGAAGTCGCATCCGAGAAACATACACACCTCCTTCAAACCCTTGAAACCGAGCGGAGTGCCTTGAAACAGCAGTCTGAAAATGAAGCACGCGATATCGTTGCCAATGCTCGGAGAACCATAGAGAAACTGGTCGCTGATATTCGCAGGCAACAAGCCTCTAAAGCCAGTATCCGAAACGCTTTCTCAGAGATAGAGGCTGCCAAAAAATCACTCAAGAAAGAAC
The DNA here is from genome assembly GCA_007571305.1 of Candidatus Poribacteria bacterium. Classification (GTDB taxonomy): domain Bacteria; phylum Poribacteria; class WGA-4E; order WGA-4E; family WGA-3G; genus WGA-3G. Next base: position 44,821 of record RKRR01000140.1, read on the forward strand.
CTCGGAAAAAACAGACCAAACAACCGAAGTTCAAAGTTAACGTCGGTGATAAGGTCAGAGTCAAGAAACTCAACCGATTTGGAGAAGTCATGGCTATTAAACCGCGCGGTAAAACGCCACTTCAGATTTTGGTTGGGAATATGCAAATGCAAGCCGCCTACCACGAAATCGATTCTGTGCATCCAAAACAAAAAACATCAAACCTCTCAACGTCTGTACTTGATATCCAATATAATAAATCCAATACAATCAGTAGTGAAATTAATATCCGAGGGATGTTTGTGAAAGAGGCATTGGACTTAACCGATAAGTATCTTGATGATGCGTATCTCGCGGGTATCCCGACAGTTCGTATCCTTCATGGCAAAGGGACCGGCGCATTGCGAAAAGCGGTTCATGACGAATTACGTGAGAATTCACGTGTAACCAAATATCAGCTTGCCCCACTCAGTCAAGGTGGTGAGGGTGTAACCGTCGTCACATTCAAAGAGTGAGATAAAAATAAAATTATAGGTTGGATTGAACAGAGTGAACCCAACACGTTACGAAAAGCATTGTAGACGCAGAAAACCCAAAAATTCGCGATTCAGAAACATATTATAGTAGATTCCATAATTACTTGGACACTCGTAGTGTCGTGTGAACTCGGAAGTTATATGTTCTAATGGGGCACAGGAGACTAACGGTCTCCTATGCTACAAGTGTGAATTTATTTTCAGATTTTACTAATAAAGGCAAATTCACCGTGAACAGTCCACAAACAAGAGGCTCTGTGCCACGCGAAACGGTTGATGAGATTCGGAGCCGAAGCGATATCGTTGAAGTCATCTCCGAGTGTGGTATCACTCTGCGTCCTGCGGGTCGAGATTACAAGGGGCTTTGTCCGTTTCACGATGAAAAGACTCCTTCCTTCACGGTCTCACCGCAAAAGCAGATGTTCTACTGTTTTGGATGTCAAACGGGTGGCAATGTCATCTCTTTTGTGCAAAAACATGAAGGTAAGAACTTCATGGAGACGCTGGAGTGGTTAGCCGGTAGGCTGAATATCGACTTACCGAATCAAGACGTTCGCGAGAGTGCTCATCGAAAACGGTTCACATCTTTAGAAGACCTCAATCGGTTTGCTGTGGAATATTACCATAAGCAACTGCTGATTGATGGAGCTAGCGCGTCGGCGATGCAGTACCTCAAGCATCGCGGTGTCCAACCGAAAACACTCCGTTCCTTCCAGTTGGGCTACGCAAAGTCTGGGCATCGCGAGCTTATTAAAGTCGCAACAGATGAAGGTTTTACTATCCAGCAACTTGTTGATGCGGGGCTAATTAAAGATGAAGAGCGAGGGCCGCAGGATCGATTTTGGAACAGGGTTCTTTTCCCGATTTCCAATGAACGCGGTGTTCCCGTAGGCTTTGGCGGACGCTCGATTTCTGAAGAACATCAGCCAAAGTATTTGAATTCTCCCGCGACAGTTCTGTATGATAAAAGTAATATCCTTTACAACCTTGACAAAGCGCGTCAGTCTATCTACAAAAAGCAACATGTACTTCTCGTAGAGGGGTATATGGACGTTTTGATGCTTTTTCAGTCTGGGATTGAAAATGTAGTAGCGTCTTCTGGCACCTCACTGAGTGAAAATCATGTGAACTTGTTGAAGCGATTTGCTCCCGAAGTTATCATTGTGTATGATGGGGATGCCTCCGGTTTCCAGGCCGCACAACGCGGATTGCACCGACTGCTTGCAAAGGGCTTGCGGGTGCGCATTGCCCTGTTACCCACAGGAGAAGATCCAGATTCATTCACGCGACAACACGGGGCTGCCGCGTTCACAGAACTCACAGACAAAGCGATAAATCTCATCGAATTTCAGATTCAAGCCGCCATCCAACGGCAGGATATTCATCGGATTGATATGAAGACACAGGTCGTTAAAGACGTAGTGGAGACACTCCTGAATCTCGAAAATCGCGTAGAACGGAGCGAATACGTCAAATACGCGTCAAGGGAACTCCATGTGGGGGAATCGATGCTTTGGCAGGAATTGCGGGATGCAGGATTCAAAGAGGCTCCGATTTCCAATCAGCGGAGGCGAGCCAAGGCGAATAACCAGAGATTGACACCCCGCGCACAGATTGAACGTCAATTGATCGAAGCATTAATCCAAAGTCCTGCGTTAATTTCAGATGTCAAATCTCAATTTGACTATCAAAGTTTCACGGAACCTCATTTTGTTAGAATCGCGCAGCTGCTGTGGGGGGCTTGTACGGACGAGGAGCATGTAGATATCCAAACCCTAATGAATGAATGCCCTGACGAAAAACTGAGCGCGTTCATTTCAAGCGCGGTTCTACAGAAAACACCTCCACCGAATCTACGGGCGCGCGTGGAGGGATGTCTTAAAAAACTACAGCATTTCCTCTTGCGAGATCTTGAACAACGTGTTCGCTCGCACGCACTCGCTGAAGGAGCAGATGAACGGGAAATCCTTGAGGAGTTAGTGAAACTCTCAAACCAAAGACGTGCCTGGCACAATCGTGATACTGTGAACACTCGTGATGAAAACCCGAATGAAGGAGGAAGTTGATGATAGATTTAAAGAATCATCCTGCTCTTGATTATCTGGATACCGATGGCAATGGTGAACTTGGATACGAAGATGAACTAGCAGAAATAGTCGCCTCAAGCACAGGTTACACAGACGATTCTGTGAAGGTCTACATGCGCGAGATGGGGAAATTTCAACTCCTTGATAAGAAACAAGAGGTTGAACTTGCCAAACAGATTGAAGCAGGACATCGTACGGTTCATGAAGCCACCTTCGGCACAGCACTTGCTATTACAGAAGTTCGAAAGCTTCTCTATAAAATTGTCACGGCTAAAAAACGTGCTTCTGATATTATCGATATGTCTGTTTCCAGTACCTCGACCCAGAATAAGGAGCGGAAGTTACGCGCGCAAGTCAAAAAGGCGTTAGGTGTACTTGAGAAATTGGAGATAGAACGTCTGACTGATACCCCACCTCCGTCTACTGAAAACGAGGGGAAAACCGCTGCGACATCGAAAACTAGGGCCAACCTCATTAAGACGCTTGATGAACTTAAGATTGACCGAGAGGAGATTAGTAAAATCTCTGATCTCGTCAAACAAGCCGAGCATCAGATTAGCACCTGGGAAGGTGAAATCCAGTACCTTCAGCAGACACATAATATCCCCGATGAATGGCTTAACGGGAGTAACGGAACTGGTCACCAGTTTGAAACCGAGGCTGCAAAGTCCGCCTATGTAGACATTGTTCGTCTGCAACGCAATATCCGCCAGCACATGAACGAAATTGGTGTGCCACGGGAACAGCTCAAGACCCTCACAGGGCAGATTGACAAGGGTGAATCCGAGGCGCAAGACGCAAAGATGGCGATTGTTGAATCGAACCTCCGACTTGTTGTCAGCATCGCCAAGAAACATAGGCACCGCGCATCTGGGCTTGACTTTCTCGACTTAATCCAAGAGGGAAATATCGGGTTGATGCGAGCAGTGGACAAATTTGATTATCAGCGCGGATATAAATTTAGCACTTATGCTACATGGTGGATTCGACAAGGTATCACACGTGCTATTGCTGACCAAGGCCGTACTATTCGTATCCCTGTCCACATGCATGAGCGAATTAACAAAATCAGACGTGTCCAGCGTTCACTCTTACAGGAGTTAGGCACCGAACCATCGGCTGAACAGATTGCCTCCGATCTCAAGATGTCCACCAATAAGGTCAGTGAAGCTTTAGCAGTCACACCTGAAATAGCCTCTTTAGATACCCCGATCGGTGAAGAGGATGAGAACCCCCTTGGTGCTTTCGTTATGGATGTTGACTCTCCTTCCCCTGTCCAAGAAGCAGAATTAAATATACTCAAAGAGCAGATTCAAGAAGTCCTTGCTGAGTTAAATGAGCGGGAAAGAGAAGTGATTTCGCTCCGTTTTGGGATCGAGGACGGCCATCCAAAGACACTTGAAGAAGTCGGCAGTATTTTCGAGGTAACACGCGAGCGAATCCGGCAAATTGAGTCGAAAGCACTTCGGAAGTTACGACACCCAAGACGCAGCCGCAAACTCCGAGATTTTGTCAACTGATACCCCTAAAACTGTTCAATGACGGCTCTACCATGTAAGACTGATCTCCGAATCTCGTTCCTAACTATGTGCCTACTGCCTTTGTCTCCCTGATAAGATGGATTTAGAGGTTACTGATTGGTGCCGGTTTCCGACAGTTATTAATAAAATTTGAAATTTAATGCGGAGTATGCTATAATTTTTTTCACGCTTGAATTGCTTTAAAGGGGCCCATAGCTCAGTGGTCAGAGCCGCCGGCTCATAACCGGCTGGTCCTAGGTTCGAGTCCTAGTGGGCCCATATCCCTACACGGGGCGTTAGCTCAGGGGTACGAGCGCTACCTTCACACGGTAGAAGTCACTGGTTCAAATCCAGTACGCCCCATTGTTTGTGTCGAATCGAGGAGAGGTAGATGGAAAGTAAGGATACCCCAAATTTCGTCCAAGCAGGCATCAAGGCTATCGACTGCGACATCCATAACGAAGTCCCAACCTTACAGACGCTTTTTCCTTACATGTCTGATTTCTGGTGCGACTATTGTAGCACCTCAGGCTTTAGGGGGCCCGATGCAAATGATTATCCGCGTCAGGCACCGCTCACAACGCATCCCGATGCCCCGTCCCCGTGGGATGTGGATATCGAACATGTCCGTGCAGACCTACTTGATGCTTGGAATCTCGAATACGGTATTCTCAATTGCGCCTATCGCGTGCAAAGCGTTCACAACCCGGACCTCGCTGAAGCCATCGCACAGGCGACAAACGATTGGCAGATAGAGCATTGGCTCGATCCCGAACCTCGACTTCGTGCTTCCCTTGTTCTTCCAAGCCAACTTCCAGATCTCGCTGCTAAGGAAATTGAGAGAGTTGGTGGTCATCCGGGGTTTGTCCAAGCAATATTCCCTGTCCGTTCACGTATCCCGTACGGTAACCGCATTTATCATCCGATTTACGAAGCAGCGGTACGTCACAATCTTGCCATTGGTATTCAGTACGGTGGTGCACCGGGCACTCAGCCTTCACCGACGGGTTGGCCCTCTACATTTTTAGAGGAGTATAGTGGGATGACACAGGTCTTCCAAGCACAGGTGATCAGCCTCGTTGCGGAAGGCGTTTTCGACCAGTTCCCAGAACTGCGTGTCGTTCTGGTTGAAAGTGGTTTTACGTGGCTTCCTGCTGTTATGTGGCGCATCGATAAAGAGTGGCGGGGCCTCCGAAACAACACACCGTGGGTGAAACGGCCCCCCTCTGAATACATGCGTGAGCACATTCGGTTTACCTTACAACCTATTGATTCACCACCGACACCCAAACAACTTCTTCAGATTATGGGGCAATTGGAATCCGATGAGATGTTAATGTTTTCAACAGATTATCCGCACTGGCAATTCAATACGCCTAACGATGCTTTCCCCGCGGAATTACCGGGTGCACTCTCTCGTAAAATTTTACACGAGAACGCCCGCGTTTTCTATCAACTTTAGGTAAATTCCATTTTTTACTCTTTTGGAGATAAGCTCAATGGAAAATACAACGACGAAACGTTCAAAATTTCCAGTTATTGACACCGACATCCACAACTCTATTCCACCGGGAGGCCTGTCTCCTTATCTATCCGAAAGATGGCAGGAGTACTATAAGACGTTTGGGCTTCGAGGCCGTATTGGTGGCTATTACCCGCGTGCACTCCTGAATGCCGCACGGCGGGATGCCTGGCCCCCCTCAGGACTCTCTCCCGGGGCAGATTTAGCGTTCATGCAGGAGCAACTCCTGGACGCATTTGACATTGAGTACGGCGTGCTAAACCCACTCATGCCTGTCGGTGAGCAGCTCAATATTGAATTTGGTGCCGCACTTGCCCGGGCAGTCAACGATTGGCAGGTCGCCGATTGGGTGGAACCTGATCCACGTCTACGCGCCTCCATTGTTCTTACTTATGAGGATGGCGATCTCGCGGCTGAGGAGATTCATCGCTGCGGTCCCAACCCAGCGTTTGTTCAGATTTTGATCCTCGCACGGACGAGGGATCCGCTTGGTAACCGAAAATATTGGAAAATGTACGAAGCCGCCTGTGAATATGACTTGCCTATCGGTATTCACTTCGGAGGCAATCAGGGTCCCATTACAGGTGCCGGGTGGCCCTCATATTACATAGAAGATCACGGGGGTATGCCGCAAGCCTTCCACACCCACGTCATCAGTTACGTTTGCGAAGGTGTGTTTGATCGTTTCCCAAACCTCAAAATCGTTATGATTGAGGGTGGATTCGCATGGCTCCCACCGCTTATTTGGCGACTTGATGCCACCTGGGAAAAACTCCGAGCCGAAATCTCTGATCTTAAACGGAAACCCTCGGAATACATCCGAGATCATTTCTGGCTCAGCACGCAACCGATGGAAGAGCCTCCGAAACGCGAGTATTTCGAGCAAATGCTTGAGCAGATGGACATGGATGATAAGCTTATGTTCGCTACAGATTACCCGCATTGGGATTTTGATGCACCTGACCGGGCTCTGCCCAGTTTCCTGAAATCCGAACTGCGTCGCAAGATCTTAGCGGACAACGCCCGTGAACTTTACGCATTTGGTAAGCTATAGCGGCGATTCCCTTTAAAATTGATAGGCGAGGTTTCCGAGCCTCGCCTCATTACTGACAATCGACAACGAAAACCTCAATGCCTAAATACGTAGTAGCAACCCCAGATGAAATCCCTCCCGGTGAACGTAAAATCGTCGAGATTGGCGGGCGTTCTATCGGTATCTTTAATATTGATGGTGAGTTTTTCGCGATCCGTAATAGTTGCCCACACCAAGGCGGTCCCTTATGCAGTGGGCTGGTCACTGGATTTTTAGAATCCCCCGTGCCGGGCGACTATAATTACACCCGCCACGGTGAAATTCTCCGATGCCCATGGCACAGTTGGGAATTCGACATCAAAACAGGACAATCTTGGTGGAGTCCTGCCCAACGACGCGTCAGAAAATACGAAGTCCAGGTCGAGAGTGGTGAGAACATCGAGGCATCCAATGCTGAACGCGAAAAAGGTCCCTATGTTGCCGATACCTTCCTAGTCACCGTTGAACAACAGTACGTTGTCATCGACATCGACTAACCTAATCGCTATTCAACAGATTCCATGCACACGCCTTAATGGATTATGTCTATAGAGTAGGTTTGTGCCTACTCTACCTCCTCTTCCGCTAACCCACTGATTAACTTTTCCTGATCACCTGGCGAATAGAAATACGAGCCCGGCCTCCAATCACCGATGTCTCCGACTAACCGACGCTGACGCGGTGTGCATCGCTCCATGAGTTCAGGCGATGCCTTTTCGTAATCGAACGGGCGGAAACAGTGATGGCTGTAACAGTAAATGAGCGTTTTCCGGGCTTGTTTCGATCTATTCGCGACAACACCGTGCCATAACGCGTGCGGAAAAACGGCGGCATCGCCTGCCTTCAGACACAACTGCACCGCTTCAGGGATATAAGGACCATCCTTGATGCCCGTTTCTGGAAAAGTCCGATTATGACTCCCTGGCACAACGGTGAAATTTCCACTGTCCGGATTCTCGATGTCTGTCAAGAAATAATGGATTTTGACTTGTAGAGGAGAACTCGATTTGCTAACCCGAATTGTTCGCATCGCCTGCCCACCGTCCGTATGCAGGTATCCTGGGTCTTTCGGATTCGGGGGGCGAACGATAACCTCGGACATACTCAGCTGGATGTAGTCCCCTAACAACTCACGCACGATCGGAAACGTCACTGCGTGATCCATCAGGTCGACGAAAATGTCGTTGTCTTCCATCACATTTCGCTTGTCGAAAACCGAATCGGCCGTGACGTTTTCGCCTTTCCGAAACGCCGCATCCATTTCATCTACTGTTGCCAACAACGTCTGTACCTCATCAGAAGCGAGGACCCCTTTGAGCACGAGGTACCCATCTTCCTTCCATTGCTTCCGCTGCTCTTGTGTGAGTTTTTCCATCGTTGCATACCCTCTGTAAACGTGAATATTTCGACCCTCATGGGAGGGTTTAGATCTTTGATCGCTAACCACTGACTGGTAATAAAATAGGTGAGAAGTAGATTCGTGTCAAGGGAAATAACCGAACATCGTCCTATTTTCACAACCTTCGGAAACATATTGAAATAGAATTGCACTTCAGAAACGGTTTCTAACGATTGTATTGATATTGGATGCGATTTAGACTTGCACTGAGAAACAGCTTGGTATATGATGGGACGCAGGAATTCCGGCACTTTCCATTTATTTTTTACGCTCTGGTGCTCTATCTTACATCGCTCAGTGGTGTGAAAATCCGTGGTGCTTACCGACAACTGATAACCTTTAAAAGGGAGACTCGACCATGCAAACGAATTCATATTTAAAGGAAAGCCACAAACTGACCGACGCGCAGATGCGGGATTTTATCGTGAATGGACATATCACGGTGAAAACGGACCTGCCGCGCAGTTTCCATGAAACAATTTACCGCAAGACACAGGAACTCACGGAGAAAGAAGGAAACTTAGGGAACAACATCTTACCGCGTGTCCCCGAATTGCAAGCCGTTTTCGAGGAACCCGCTGTCCGTGGCGCGTTTACGAGCATTCTGGGCGAGAATTACGCCATGCATTCCCATCGGCATCCGCATCAAAATCGTCCTCACAGCGATGGACAGGGATTCCATAAGGATAGTTACTGGGGCTATCAGAAGGTGCGTCATCACTGTCCTCGCTGGGCGATGGCGTTCTACTACCCGCAAGACTCGCCACTCGAAATTGGACCCTCGGCTGTCTTACCGGGGACGCAGTATTACAACACCCGAATCACTGAAAATAACGACGGTGAATTGGCACTCAGTGGCGAGGCAGGCACCCTTACGATTATCCATTTTGACCTCTGGCATCGTGCCATGGCAAACCAGACTGGCAAAACACGTTACATGATGAAATTCCAGTTCATTCGAATGGAAACACCACAAGCACCGGAGTGGAATGTGACGGATCCGCACTGGAAACTGGAGGATGTTGACCCAGCAACGCCTGGGCATCAAAGCACATGGCGGCATGTCTGGAATTGGGTAGCAGGTGAGTCTAACGGGCATTCGACGCAGTCAGCCAATGGGGATTTGGCAAAGCACATCGCAGCTTTGAGTGATGACAATGCCGATGTCCGTTCCCGTGCTGCCGATGATTTGGGAACGTTGGGTGAATCCGCAGCAGAGGCGACTCCGCTCCTCATCCAGGCACTCCGTGATGCGTATGAGCCTGTGAGTTTAAACGCGGCATACACACTTGGAGCGATCGGTGCACCTGCCGTTCCACACTTAATTGAGGCACTCAGTGATAACAACAATGCGGCACGGCGGATGGCGGCATACGCACTGGCTGCAGTCGGCGAACCTGCTGTGGCTGCTTTGAGTGAAGCATTACAACATAGCGAAGAGGCCGTTCGCTTGGAAGCCGCCTATGCTTTGGCACAAATAGGGAGTTCAGCGGAATCTGCTCTCCCTGCCTTGATGGAACGGACGAAAGACGAATGTGTTGAGGTCCGTCGCTATCTTGCAGAAGCCTTCGGAGGCTTAGGCCCCATTGCCGCTCCCGCTGTGCCTGTCCTGACTGATATGTTGGTAAGCGACGACGATGGACAAGCCCGGTTTGAAGCCGCGTTGGCATTAGCACAAATTGGACCTGCCTCAAGCGATGCCATCCCAGTGTTGGTAAAGGCATTCAATGATGAAAATCGGTATGTCCGGGACAACGCTGTCTTAGCACTGAAACGAATCGACACTCCAGAGGCGGAGTCTGCACTGTTTGACTACCTACTGATGGCGCGCTGGTGTCCGATTACAAATCGTGAAAGTACATTCTAATCTTGCCAGGTCCAACCATCGGGTCAGTGAGATATAAGAAGATAAAGCAGGAACACTATGGGAAACGGATGACAACCTGGGGAGACCTGTAAGCCTGCCCATCCTACAACCCTATAAATCCTGATTCAGATAATTAAGACAGAGGCTTCGCACATGAACTATGAACTGGTCATTAAAAACGGAACCGTAGTGGATCCGGCACAGGGGATCCATGCTCGCAAAGATGTGGCATTCGCGAATGGACGCGTCTCAGCAATCAGTGATAATATACCGACATCTGAAGCACGAGAGGTATTAGATGCAGAAAGATGTTTTGTTGCGCCCGGCTTGATCGACTTGCACGTGCATGTCTTCTACGGCGTAAGCCATTTCGGAATTGAACCGGATTCTACCTGTTTGGCACGCGGCGCAACAACAGTCGTTGATGCGGGTTCAGCGGGAGCGGACACATTTCCTGGTTTTCGTAAATACGTCATTGATGTGAGCGACACGCGCATCCTTGCGCAGTTGAACATATCTTCACAAGGTATGCTCACGCAAGAAATTGGGGAATTGGAAAATCCTGACTATGCAGATGTTGGAAAAGCATGTCGGATGATAGAGCAGCACCGCGACATCATCTTGGGTGTCAAGGTGCGTTTGACGCGGGAGACCATTGTCGGTGAAAGAGCAAAAATGCAGCCGTTGTATAGGGCTCGCGAGGCCGCTGATGCTGCAGGGTTACCCCTGATGGTTCATCCCCAAGACGCTTGGTGTGAGTCTATAGACGATATATTGGCACTGATGGGTAAGGGGGACATTCTAACACACTGCTTCCACGATATGGAATGTGGTATTTTGGACGAAGATGGCAATATCCGGGATTCAGTCCATGCCGCGATTGAACGCGGGGTTATCTTCGACGTTGGACACGGCGCAGGCTCTTTCAGTTGGGATGTCGTTCAGAAAGCGATGGCACAAGGCGTTGAACCGACGACGATCTCGTCCGACTTGCACATCTATAACGTCCAGGGTCCCGTCTACGATCTCGTGAATGTCGTCAACAAATTCCTGTACCTCGGCATGTCACTTGACCATGCCTTAGCGAAAGTCACGAGCATTCCCGCAGAAACCATCCTGATGCCGGGGCAGGTTGGAACATTGGCTGTCGATGCGTGGGGGGATGCAGTAATTTTTGAAATTCGCGAGGGTGAATTCCAACTCATAGATGCCCACGATCAAGTGAGAGTCGGCAAACAAATATTGGAACCGGTTGTTGTTATCAAAGGTGGGCAGGTGTATCGCCAACGCCGAACCCACCACTAAAATTTCCAATCACGGTAGATGCGGTTTGCAACCGCATCTAGTCCCTTCTAACACTTACAGACGCACCGCTGGCGAGATTTACAACCTCGCCCTCTGACTGCTGGCCAATTGACAAAAAATCTGCTACGGATGCTGTTCTCCCGCCTTCGGTTTCTCCTTCGGTGCATTGGAATCCGGTCCGAAACGGATATGGAGGGACGCACCGGGGGCGTGTGCCTTTCCGAAAAGTAGGTGCTTCACCCCCGAAAAAACAACCGTTGATCCCACCAGCACGATGATACCCCAGATCAATGTCTGCAAAACCCACTCGGTGAACGAAAAGAGACTTCCTGTTTGTTTCGGAACTGCCAATGGGCCGAGTGCCATCAGGATGGTGCAGAGAATAGCGTTGAGTGTAATTACACCTTCCGTCACCAAACGGTGTGGACTGAAACCGACCAAAGCGCGTTCAAAGTTGAAGATAACCATCCACCAGAGGAATATGAAATAGAGCAGTTGCCCCTTCCCCAACCAACTTGTCGGAATGAAGGCGAGCGGTTCACGGAGATGGACCGACAAAATCCATACACACGCTATACCGATGCCGATATAGAAGAATTCAAACCAGCCTACCCATCCTCTTGAATGTCGAAACCAACCGACGACGGGCAGCCGAAAAAATCGCTCCGGTAAGCCTTCAACCAAATCAACCCAGGTCCCTGCCGCTTTCCGATAGTTGACGTATGTCAATAGAATCAGCACAGTGAACACAGCAAATATCTCCATCCACTGCGGAAAATTAGGGTTAGTTTCCAAAAGCGGGGCTCGGTTCAGAAGGAGACCGAAGGGTATTGCAATCCCAAGTCCGAACAGAAAACCTTGGTTCTGCTCCATGACGCTATGCCAATTCGTGTGGCAATTCGTTTTGTTACCCACCCAAATGTAGATGAGTTTCAGTAATTGTCCAAATGAGAACGCAATACCTCCTCCGAAACCTGTCATCAACGTAGCGAAAGCCACACCGCTGAGTTCATAACGCGAACAGTATCCCAAGATCCCGATAACCATGCCGACACAACCTGCCCAGTTGTCCCCACGCGGTGGTGTCATACGGAGACGACACACGTTTACTAACAACAAAAACCCTCCGAACCAGCAGATCCCCATATAAAGGACGAGATTCGTGCCCATATCCAAACCGCCACGGAAGAGAGCGACGATAAGTGCAGCGACGATTGCCACCAGCGCAGACACCCAATCCGTATCGTACCAATAGAGTGGACTTTCGTGGCGTTGCATCCGTTTCGGTGCGAGAACAAGATCGATAATAACTGCCTGAAGCGACCAACCGATGAAGACTGCCGCGATTGGGGTAAAGAGCAAGGACAATTGGGTATGCGTCAGGAACGCAGGTAAGGCAGTTCCAGCACCCCCAAGGGCTGCCCACAAGAAACCAATAACGAACAGATTCGCAAACCCATAAAACACAGTTGGTGAATGCGATGAATGGCTATATCCAACGACCATCATATAGGACATACTGCCGCCAAAGGACCAACCGATTGCCCCAAACAACGCGAAGTAGTGGACATGCCGCCACCAATCCTCTCGTCCAGAGAGCAGAGCAATTGCTATTGCGCCGAGCGCACCAGCGAGTGCCGCTCCGTACTCATGCCCGAAGTTGCCGCGTATTCCCCAGCCGACACAAACCGACAAACCACACAAAATGACCATCTGCCAAGGGATAATTGCCAAGTCCATATCTATAACCCCCGTTCTTACACGCAATTTGTTGCATCTATTATGAGCGTTTTACCTTTTATTGTCAACCCCCAATTATACCAATCTTTCTGTCGGAACGAGTGTTTTGGATCGGGTATTTCTGCGTATTTTTGCATACTCGCGATATTTCCCAACTGATAGCTGAAAACTATAAATTGCATCTATTTCATGTATGTGATACGATAAGCGCATATACAAAGCGTTATCTGCTGGAGGCTAAATGTTATGAGTCGTCTACGGATAGGTGTTATCGGATGTGGCGCGATTGCTCAAGTGCATCACCTTCCGAATCTTACCGCACTTCATAGGGAATTTGAGGTGCCGATCGTCTGTGATCTCTCTCGTGGTGCTGCGCAAGCCGTCGCAAAGCGGTTCCATGTGCCGCAATTCGTGACAGATTACAATGAATTGCTAAGCACAGATGTGGATGCTGTTCTGCTCTGTCACGGTGATCCAAAGACAGAAGTTGCACTTGCTGCGTTTAAGGCAGGAAAGCATGTTTTTATCGAAAAACCTGTCTGTTTTTCGCTTCAAGAAATGAATGCGATGCTCGTGGCACAGCGTGAGGCAGGCACTGTCGCACAGGCGGGATATATGAAGGTCCATGACCCTGCTTTCCAACTCGCCAAGCTTGAAGTGGATGCAATGGAAAGTTACCGCTTCGTGCAGATTAACCATCTCCATCCAAATAATAGCTTACATCTGAGCCAATTTGATGTCGAACGATTTGACGATGTTCCAGCGGACGCATTTAAGCCAGCAGGTATAGCACGCGAGAAAGCACAGGCAGAAGCCATAGGTGATATCTTATCACAGGTGGAACCCGATAGCGATATACAAAACAAGGCAGCACGAGTGTTCTACTTGCTTGCTGGCAGCATGATTCACGATATCTACAGCCTACGGGTAATGCTGGGTTCACCAAGTGAAGTGGTGAGCGCGGAGGTATGGGCTGATGGCCGCGGTGTGACGATCGTGTTTGGCTATCCGAATGGCGCACGTTGTGTCGCGACATGGGTAGACTTACCAGATCTCTGGGACTTTAAAGAGACTCTGGAAATCTACGGTGATACCAAACGCGTGATTGTATCCTATCCGACAGGTTTTTCACGAGGTATTCTGTCAGAGGTAACGATACACGGGATAGATCCCGATGGCACCACCTATAGTAAGACCCCAGCTGTCGAATGGGAGAGCGCATTTGTACGCGAGTTACGTCATTTCCATGCGTGTATCACAGAGGGTGAGCCGTGTTATACTGCGCTGGAATCCGCGCGGAACGATATTGCACTCATTATTGACATTGTACGGTGCTATGTCCAACGAAAACCTGTTGCTTGTGTGTGAAGGCACTGCCGAGAGATAGGCGAGGTTTCCTGGGGAAACACCCAGGCAAAAACGCCTCGCCCATTTATTGAGTTCTGTCCGTAATTCCCCTTTTACAAGTTCAACGGGTGGTTCCACTTCTGTTGGTATTGTGCCATCACCTATATCTTCCCTTTTATCGTGACTGTTGTATCTCTAGAACCTGTTACAATAACCTAAGTTGCCACCTTGTAGCATAGGCTGTTAGCCTGTGCCATCAGAAACATATAACTTCCGAGTTCACGCGACGATACGAGTGTCCAAGTAATTACGGAAACTACTGTAAAGTCCTACACGTAACCCCTAAGACAATGTAACACTACCTAGTGTGTCTTCGGATGTTGCAAAAAAATAGGCGCGAGTAATACCGCGCCCATGGTTTAAAAAGACTGTGAGAACTACCAAGCCACCCAACCACCATCGACGGCAATCGTTTGTCCGGTCACCCAGTTTGCCGCATCTGATGCTAAGAACAGCACGGCACCGACAACTTCGTCCACCTCACCGACACGCCCCATTGGGATACGACGGACAACGTCTTCATAAAACTCCTTGCGTTGTAAAAGGACATCAGCGAGCGGAGTCCGTGTAAATGCCGGTGCCACAGCGTTCACTGTAACGTTGTGGGGTGCCCATTCAACAGCGAGTCCTTTCGTTAGCAGGACAACACCACCTTTACTCCCTGAATAGGCAGTTCGCAAGGGTCCGCCTACCAAGCCCATCGTCGAAGAGATATTGATAATCTTTCCACTCTCCCGCTCTATCATCGGTTTCACGAGTGTCTGCGTTAGGAAGAACAAGCCTTTAAGATTGAGATCATAGATCGCGTCCCAATCCTCTTCGGTTAACTCAAGTGCGGGTTTTGGGCGGTTAGTGCCAGCATTATTAACGAGGACATCGACTCTACCCCAGGTATCGAGTGCCGCTTGTGCACCTGTTGCAACCTGCTCCATATCGCTGACATCGAACACGACCGATTCTGCTTCGCCCCCGTTCTCACGAATCTCGCTCGCGACCTCCTCAAGATCAGATGGGGTACGGCTGTTTAAGATAATTTTCGCTCCCATCTGAGCTCCGGCAAGTGCAATACCCCGGCCAATGCCCTTGCCGGAGCCTGTGATTAACATTACCTTATCTTTCAACTCGAATCCTGGAAACGCCATATTTTAGCCTCCAATCGCTAATTTCAAAGTATTTTCTAACAACATTGCGCGTGTCATGGGCCCGACACCGCCTGGGACCGGGGTAATAAATCCCGCCACTTCTTTAACTTCTTCAAATTTAACATCCCCGATAGCCCGTCCATTGACATGGTTAATACCAACATCAATGACGATAGCACCAGGCTTCACCATGTCCGCAATTACAAACTCCGGTTTACCGACAGCGGCAACCAGGATATCTGCTTTCTGAACTTCCCTCGTCAAGTCTACCGTCCGGGAATGACAATAAGTAACGGTAGCATTTCGATTCAACAGCATCAATCCAACAGATTTGCCGACGAGTGGGCTCCTACCGATACAGACGGCATGTTTGCCTTCAATCTGTTCACCTGTCAGCTCAATCAGACGAATAATCCCTGTCGGCGTACAAGGTGTCACCCGCTCGCGATTGATGAGGAGGTTCCCTAAATTGACGGGATTCAGTCCATCTGCGTCTTTATGTGGGGTAATCTTATCAATGACTACCTCTTTATTTATGTCCTCTGGAAGTGGCATTTGCACCAGTATTCCATGGATATCCGTTCGCTCATTTAGGGTTTCAACGTGCTCAATCAGGGTATCTTGATGAATGTCTGCCGGTAAGCGATGGACTTCGGAGTGGAAATGCACTTTTTCACAATCACGTTGTTTGTGTTTGATGTAGAGCGTTGATGCAGGATCATTACCCACTTGAACAACAGCGAGGCCTGGTGTGAATCTGAGTTTTTTTAATTTTCGCCGGATCTGGCTACGGACGCGCTTCGCAAGTTGATTACCATTAAGGAGCTCTGCTGACAAATTTGTTTCCCTCCAGTTTAAGCGGTTCAAGAAAGCAAGTTGATTCGGTATTAGCGACGTGCTTGTAAGCGGGCTAGTTCTTCTCGAAGTTGGGCAACTTCTGCCTCAGACTGCTGTCTTGCAACGATCTCTTGTGCTGCGCGTGCTTCAGCAGTTTCTGCGCGTGCTTCAGCAGTTTCTGCAGGTGTCTGAAGCCATTCATCTGCAACTGGATCGTAAATCCTTAACTCCGCTTCAGGAATGTGGAAATCTAAACCCAGAGTAGACGCATGAAAACCATCCCGCTTCCCACGCAAAATCGGCGCATATACCCCCTCTACTAACGCAAACCCCATGAGGGGCGATGGTAAATACAGACCCTCTGCATCATACAGAAAGTAATTCTGTATTCCCAGCGAAGCGTAGATCTCCATCTTACCCGTAAGATCGTTTTCATACGTGCTTTTGCTGCTGAACTCCATCACGAAATCAGGTGCCTTTCCTTCTTCCCAGACCTTATAGGTCAGACGGTTTTTCTGTCCTATCCCGAAGGTGACGAGAACATCCGGGGCGACTACCTTGCGGGGTGCCCCCTCTACATAGTACATCATTATATCACCAGAAATATAGACTTCAGGTTGTCGCGCGAAATGTGTCTCAAGGACTTGTAAAACCCATATTAACTGCCGTCTGTGTTCATCGCTTGCTGCCATAGGATTTCCATCCGTCTCCGGGTAAAATATGGTTGTTTCTGTGGGGGCATAAGGGATCTGGAGCCCTTTCGGGTAGGTTTTCATCCGTATGTCTCCTTTGCTGTGAGCCACTGAAAAACGGGCTTCAAATTTTCAATTTTGATCTACATCGTGCGTTAATTATAACCCAAAGTAGAGAAGCAGTCAAACACTTTTATTTTTCATAAAAATTCGGGCAACTGAAAACCGAATCCTCCTGTCCGTAAATCATTTTTTTCACAACCACAATCGAATTGTTGACCTTTTCTCATAGATACTGTATGATTATCGCAAAAAGGCAGGTAAGAAAAATGATTCACGTAGGTGTGGGACATTCGCAAAGTATCTCAACTGTGGAAGCCGCGGAGCGCGCAACACTGATGGCAATGGGAAACGCGGGTATCGCCAAAGCTGACCTTGCCATCGTATTCGCAACGATCAATTACCAAACCGAATATGTGGACTTGTACAAAGCCGTTCAATCCAACTCCAATTGTGATGAACTTATCGGATGTAGCGGGATGAGTGTCCTGACTTCAGCAGGAGAGTTTGAGGAAGAATCTGCTCTCGCGGTAATGGTTATCCGTAGCGAGCAACTTTCAATGGTGTCGTTTAGCGCACAAGGCTCGGCATCTGAAGTAGTCGAGCAGATACAGAAAGACATTCAGGCTGGACTGGGTGATGACTCTCTTCTCGTAATTTTCCCGGATGTTCGGACAGTGAATCCAGCAGAACTCGTGGAGTATATTGGTGATGATGGGACGGGATTACCTGTCGTGGGTGCCGCTGTTTCTGGCGATGCAACAGGGGCACAGATGTATCATTGGAAGGGCGAAGAGGCAACAGAGGGAGGGTTGACGGGTGTCCTCTTAACGGGTAATTTCAGTACGGAGATCGGCGTGGCACAAGGCTGTCAACCCATCGGTAGACCCCGTGAGGTAACGAGAGCAGAGGGGCGCGTTATTTTCGAATTGGATGGTGGACCCGCATTGGAAAACTTTAAAGGAGCACTACAGCTGCTAACTCAAGAAGATATTCGTCGGTCAGGCGGCACAGTTTTCGTCGGGATCGCAATGGATCCTGAGAACAAAAATCCGATCCGCGGTGATTTTCTGATCCGTAATCTTGTCGGTATTAATGAGGAGCATAACGCTCTAGCTGTATCCGAGGAGGTAACGGAAGGACAATTGGTACAGTTCCACCTGCGAAATCCAAACGCTGCCGCGGAGGAAATACAGGCGATCATCACGCAATTAGCCGAGAAAACACGGCAACATCCACCTGCATTTGGCCTCTATTTCAACTGTTTAGGTCGTGGTAAAGGGTTATATGGATCGGCAAATCACGACATCAATATTATCCAGGAGAAGTTCCCAGGATTACCCGTTATCGGATTTTTCGGGAATTCGGAGTTCGCACCGATCGGTGGACGGAACTTCGCACATGCCTATACCGGTGTATTTGTGCTTTGCACCACAAACTGAATTCAAGGAATTAAAAATGAACGAAGAACTTTTTGTCAGTCGAGAATTTACACCCGTTAACGGATTTACATCGGGAATCGAGGGACCCGCCTGTGATGCAGCAGGGAATCTATACGCTGTTAACTATGAGCGACAGCACACTATCGGTAAAGTGACACCTGATGGTACTTCGAGCGTTTTTGTTGAACTCCCAACCGGTAGCATCGGCAACGGCATCCGTTTCAACAGTGAAGGCTTCATGTTCATCGCTGACTACACGAATCACAATGTCCTCAAGGTGGATATGGTCACACGGAACATCACTGTTCATGCCCATGAATCGACAATGAATCAACCGAACGATCTTGCTATCGGATCGAACGATATACTCTATGCGAGCGATCCGAATTGGGGAGCATCAACCGGGCAAATCTGGCGAGTGGATATGGATGGAGCGGTGACCCTACTGGAAACAGATATGGGGACCACAAACGGTATTGAGGTAAGTCCCGATGAAAAAGTGCTATATGTCAATGAATCCGTACAACGTAACATCTGGGCTTACGACTTATCCTCTGAAGGAGAGGTGAGCAATAAACGCCTCCTGATTCAGTTCCCTGATTTTAACATGGACGGAATGCGGTGCGATATTGAAGGCAATCTCTACGTCACACGGCACGGCAAAGGCACAGTCGCGAAACTTTCACCCGCAGGTGAGGTATTGTTGGAAGTACAGTTAACGGGTAAGCTCTGTTCTAATATCGCTTTTGGCGGTCCAGACGGACGCACCTGCTACGTCACGATGGCGGACAGGGGGAATGTAGAAGTGTTCCGCACCGACCTACCCGGCAGAAGTTGGCAGTTATTCCAGTAAACGTGTTCACCTCATAGCGGCGAGAGTGGACGAATGGCCTTCAACTCGAAGGGACTTGGGCGAGCAAAAGGGACAATGCTCTGAGATCAGTCAACGCTCGGTTCCCTTGCTTCGCTTGGCTTTGGCGGACTTCCATCAACATTAGCAACACGTAAATCCTTCTGATTCATACTCGAAACATCCTTGACAGGTGCTTCGATTTGTGGTATCATTGTTACGTATAACTATCTATATGGAGGTAACTGATGAAACAACTGTGTATTGTCTTAACTCTCGCCTTGATTTGCAGCACGTATGCCGCTGCTGATTTGATGGAAGGACTTGTTCTGTACATGCCGCTTGATGAAGGTAAGGGTAACAAGGTTGATGACTTCTCAGAAAACGGCTTTGAAGGTGAACTCAATGGCGGTGCCAAGTGGGTTGACGGTAAGTTTGGAAAGGCTCTCCAATTCAGCGCGTCCAGCGATTTTGTCGCTGTTGAGGATGAGGAGGCTTTCCACATCGAAGACGAAATCACACAAGCCGCATGGGTTAATCTTGACCGACTGCCGAGTGCACACGCTATCGTTTTTGGCACCCGCATGGGTGGCGGCGGAAGACACATCGGATTTGGCTACGGGATGAATCCCGGAAACGGAATCAAAGTTTGGACGAACGGTGCCGGCGGCGGCTTCTTGGACATCAATGATAACAAGACCGGTCTTGATACCGGTAAATGGTATTATCTGTCCTATACGCATACGAGCGATAACAAAGGCAAAGTCAAGATTTACGTGGACGGCAAAGTCACGCACGATCAGGATTCTAATAACCCTGTCGCACCAGCAGGCGCTACGAGCCGAGTTCAGATCGGGACATGGTCTGGTGAAGCGTGGCCCGGTATAGTTGATGAGGTGCGGCTCTGGAATCGCGCCCTCTCTGATGACGAAATGGAACAGAGTATGGAGATGGGGGCTGATGAATTTTTGGCTGTGAATCCAAAAGATAAACTCGCCACATCTTGGGGCAAAATTAAGAAACTTCGCTAACCGAAACGAGGCGGCAATCTTTGTCGCCTTTCTCTTTTTCCTAAAGTCTGGATAATTCCTGTCGCGTGCGGATTGAATTTTTAAAGAACTTTGTATTTTTCACGAGTGCTACGTAGTTTTTTGGAGTTCTGAGCAAAATACTGCACTCCAGCAGAGTGTTACGCGGCATCTGTGGAACAAATACCGAAAATTGTCCAAAACCCAGTCTTTTTAGGAAATCCTATAGCGCGTTGTACACTATGGAAAATTACAAATCCCTCTTAAAACACCTCGAAAAAACAGCAAAACAGTATACCAATATCGCTCCAGAAAATGGACAATTACTCTCTATCCTCATCCGTTCGATTCACGCACAAAACGTGCTCGAAGTCGGGACAAGCAACGGCTATTCTACAATTTGGCTCGCTGCTGCGTTGAAGGAAACAGGCGGCAGACTTATCACCCTTGAGTTTGATCGGAGGCGCGCAGAAGAAGCACAGGTTCATCTTCAGGAAGTCGGGTTAGATAGTATCGTCGATGTCCGCATCGGAAATGCACTTGATGAAATACCGAAATGCGATGCTACCTTCGATCTTGTGTTCCTTGACGCAGAAAAAAATGAGTATCGACGCTATCTCGAATTGGTGTTACCCAGCATCCGTCCCGGTGGGTTGATTGTCGCTGATGACACCGTAACAATGCGCGATGAAATGCCCGACTATGTCGAATTCGTCTTTAGCACACCAATACTAAGATCTGTTGATATCCCTTTAGATGACGGCATCATTTTGAGTTGTAAAACCAATGCTTAGTCTGTTGATAGCACATTCATATTGATGAAGGTGAGACGTGTGCTGTTGCTGATGAAAAAATTAAATTCGTTCCACCCAAAAACTTAGCCCGTAACGTAGTGGAGGGCGGCTCTTGAACGGAGAACGATCGATCCCCAAGCCGTGTCGTTTATAGTAAAATCCGCAAATAAGTTGACACTTGTAGCATAGGAGACCGTTGGTCTCCTGTGGACATATAACTTTAGAGTTCACAAGGTGCTACGAGTGTATCAGTAATTACGGAATCTACTATAACCGCAAATTACAAGTAAAAAGAGGTAGACCAATTTCCGTTCAATCTAAACTTTCAAACAAATCCACCCATTTCACTGAATCCGTCATCCGCGGTATGACGCAACTCTGCCTGCGTTATGATGCAATCAACCTGTCCCAAGGCACACCCGCGTATCAACCCCCTCCGGAAGTCAAAGCCGCCGCAATTGAGGCAATCCAAGAAGGTTATAACCAGTATAGCATCACTTGGGGGGCACCCGCGTTTCGAGAAGCGATTGCACATAAAATGACGACCTTTAACCGCATCCCTACCGATCCCGACAGAAACGTGACCGTCACGTGCGGTTCAACCGAGGGCATGCTCTCCTCGCTTCTCGCAATTATCAACCCCGACGACGAGATTATCATCTTTGAACCCTTTTATGAAAACTATGGACCGGATACTATTATTTCCGGCGCAACACCCGTCTATGTAGCGTTGCAAGAGACACCAGCATCTGATGGGACTATCCGTTTTACCTACGATGCGACCGAACTCCGGGATGCCTTCTCTACGAACACAAAGGCGATTATCATAAATACGCCGAATAATCCACTCGGCAAGGTTTTCACCCAAAGTGAGCTTCAGGAGATCGCAGACCTTTGCTGTGAATACGATTGCCTTGCGATCACCGATGAGATATATGAGCACATGATTTATGATGAGAAACCCCATCTCAGTATCGGTTCACTCCCACAAATGCGGGATCGGACAATTACCGTGTCTGGGTTGAGCAAGGCGTATTCTATGACGGGATGGCGATTAGGGTACGTCGTTGCACCGGAGACATTGACCGATGCCATCCGCAAAATGCATGACTTCCTGACAGTCGGAGCACCGCATCCGCTTCAGCGCGCCGGTGTTGTTGCCCTCAATTTGCCGATGAGTTACCATATCGCCTTGGTCGAGAAATACGACAAGAATCGTAAATATCTCGTTGATAACCTCAAGAAAGCGGGATTTCTGTGTCATGAACCGGAGGGCGCGTATTACATCATGACCGATATCACCGATTTTGGATTTCCTGATGATACAGCCTTTGCACACTGGTTAGTAAAGGAAATAGGCGTAGGCGGTGTGCCGGGCTCGAGCTTCTACAGTCGTTCACACCTCGGTAGGACGAAATTTCGGTTCATGTTTAGTATGGCGGATGACATCCTCGCCGAAGCCGCCGAACGTTTGATGCAGATAAAAGCGAAAATCTGAAAGTCCACTGTAGCACGAACTCTGTTAGGGCATTCAGTTCTCTTGTAGGCGAGATCTCCGAGTCCCGACTCCTAACTATAATCTCGAAAACCCTCTAATCCTGATTCAGAAAATGGATACCAAAAATGGACATTTCCCTTGAAAGCGAAACGCAACATATCTACAAAAAAGAAATCGAGGCATTGATTCAGCGAGAAGAGAAGTATATACCTCTCGGTCCCGCTGAACTTGAAGCGATTGTGCGAGCATTTGAACTGACTTTAACGAATGGGCGTGAGAAAATCCGAGCCCAAATGCTTTACGACCTTATTCACCAAAAGAGAGACGACTGATATGCAGTTAGAACGGATCCGTCTTAAGACCTTCGGCTGTTTCCAACAGCGCGATTTTGAGCTTCACGACGGTATCAATCTCATTTTTGGTCCCAACTTCAGTGGGAAAAGTACGCTCGTCAATGCGATCTTTTTTACATTAACCGGAAAACCGATTGTCCCACGCGTGGATACCTCCGCTATAAAGAACGCCAAAGCCTATAGCGGCACAGCGGGGCTCCAATTCATCGTGGATGATGAACGTTATCAACTCTACCGTGCAACTGGGAAACGCATCCAACTCCGTTCAGAAAAGAACGGCGCGTGGCAGATCCTCTTTGATGAGAACCGTGTGAGGGTGACCGAAACGCTGTTACAAGAACGGTTTGGCATTATGCACGAGCAGCTTGCTCTCACCACGTTCCTTCGTGAAGGCGAGATTTTTGAGTTCCTTGCCCGGCAATCCGCGAGCCGGCGCGATATTCTCCATACGCTCCTCGGTATTGACAGGCTCATAGAAGTACGCGAGCGATTCATTGACACACGCCGCATCGCGAAACGTGAACAGGGAAGAATTCGGGCGCATCAAAACAGTTTACGGTTCAGTGCACAGAACGTGGATCAAGCCGAAATTGAAAGAATCGAGAAAAAGTTGAAAGGCTTAGAAACTGCTTACGGTGCCGAAACGGGAGATACAGCGTTGATCGCAGAATGGCTACAGCATCGCGAGCGTCTACAAAAGCGTTTGGATACACTCACACGCGAACAAAACGAGGCATTGAGTGGTTTCAATGGTATTGCGCATCTACGTGAAATGATAACTAAAATCGAAACTGGTATTCAGGAAGCCGCTGGGTTAGAAAAAAAACGAGAGGAACTGATACAACAGATTGGTAGCTTTGAGTCCCAGATTGCGGCATTGACACATGTCTGTAATACCCTCCGAACCCTAATTGAGAACGATGAACAGCACTGCCCGACCTGTTATCAGCAGGTTGAACGAGAAGTCGTGCAACAGATTATTGACGAGAAAGAGAGTGAGAAATCACAACTCTGCACCGAATTGGATACCTACAAGCAATCACTGGATACGGAAACCGAGAATCTAAAGAGTCGGCGTGAGCTTGAACAACGGCTCCAGACTTTTCGAGGACTTCTAACACGGTTTGAACAGTGCTCCGGCGAGATTGCGGAGATTCAGAGCGAACTTAGAGATCTAACGACACGATTGACAGAAAGAGGAATCCAAAAAGGCAAAGAATTGCCTTCTGAAACACCTGTGGGTTTAGATAAAGGGAAATTGAAAGCCCAAATTGCTCAGGAACGGAAACGCCTGGACCAACTCAAGCAGCAAGAGGCAGTCCGTTTAGATAGACTTGGCGCGCTCCAGCGAGTGAACAGAGATGCCACTAAAGTTGAAAAGACGCTCTTGAGTTTAGAACTCGCCTGCGCTGGGGTTGACAAAACCATCGAGACCCTTCAGCGTCAGATACTCAAACCCGCTGAAGAGGAATTGCATCACTGGCTTGAAAAGATGGAACTCTTCGGACAAACGCGTATTGACTTACAACGCCAGCACTTACTCCCTTCGCTCACGATAGATGGTGTCGATCGGAGTTTGATGTTGCTGAGCGGTAGTGAGAAGATGTTCCTCTATCTCTGTTTCAAAATTGCCCTCGCCAAGGTATTAGGTAACCCCGGCTTCTTTGTATTCGATGACCCGACGCTCCATTTAGATGAAGAACGAAAGGCGTTGATGGTTGATTTTATCTGTCAACTTGCTGAAGAACATCAAGTCGTCGTGACGAGTTATGATGAAGATGTACGGAAAGGATTAGAGGGCGCGCACCTCATTGAGATGAAACATAATGTATAGCCGTGTTGAGATAGAGATAGGCAGTGTCGCGTAAACTGTGAGTTTGCGTAGGGATGGCACAAACTAGGCAGTTGTGACACGGTTACCAACAGCCTCTAACAACCATTTGCACGACAACGAATAAAAAAGGACACAAACGCATGAGAAAAACGACATTTTCTGTGATCGTAGTCATCATTGTGGCACTTATGTTTTTACCGAACAGTTTTGCCCAAAAAACTGTCCAAATCCCTGATGCGAATTTAGCAGCAGCAATCCGCGCTGAGCTTGGGTTGAGTCAAAGACACCATATCACACAAC
Organism: Candidatus Poribacteria bacterium; assembly: GCA_007571305.1. Taxonomy (GTDB): domain Bacteria; phylum Poribacteria; class WGA-4E; order WGA-4E; family WGA-3G; genus WGA-3G. The sequence goes on from RKRR01000140.1 coordinate 70,085, forward strand.
AGGATATGCACAACTTGACTAAACTCTATGCTTATAACAAACATATAACCGATCTCACTGGACTTGGATATGCCAAAAACCTGAAATACGTGTATCTTGGAAGTAATGAGGTCACAGACATTTCCCCTTTAGCACAGTTGACAAATTTGGAGACGCTGTTCCTCTCATTCAATCGAATTCGAGATTTTACCCCTTTGGTAGGGTTAACTAAGTTAACGTGAGTTTGATAAATATTCAGAGTGGACGCATTGCCAATTAAAGTTCTCTTGATAAGGGAATTTAGAGGGTTATATCCCTAAAAATCGCCTCTTTTTGAGTGAATGTCCTGTTTTTTTGCTCGATTTGCGTCCGCTTTGGACCTTTAATATTTTTTCTCAAACTGGCGTTAAGTTAGTCCATCTGCATATCGCATATAATGAGGCAGACGATCTGACACCACTCAAAGCACTAACCCAGTTGCGAAGTTTATCGGTGCGCGGGTATAAACTTCGACACATCCCCGTAGACGTTAACCTTTTCGCGTGTCTTCCTAATTTAACCTATTTGGCAATTGGGAGCAACAGCGTTACGGATATTATGCCGCTGACACAGCTGAAACAACTGAGGTATTTGTCACTATCAAACAATAAGATTGAAGACATCACCGGGCTTGCGCAAATGCGGAGTTTGGAGTCGTTGGATCTTTGGTACAATCGGGTAAGTGACCTTACCCCTCTCGCGAAATTGACAAACCTACAGACTTTATATCTTCGAGGTAATCCGATTACTGACCTTACACCGATCAGCGGATTAAAGAATCTAAAATATCTGGACATCTCCGGCGATGCGAATGGTGGTGAAATTACCGATCTTACACCTATCGCCGACCTCACAAATTTAGAGGTTTTGTGCGCCGAGCGCAATAAGATTCGTAATGTGAGGTCCCTCCGAAAATTGACGCAATTGAAAAGGTTATGGATCGAGGACAATCAGATTACGGACGTGCGTCCTCTTAGAAACCTGGTGAAACTCACCGAGTTACGCGTCTCCGGGAATCCCATTACTGATATAACACCACTTCGGACACTCCTCAGTAGAAATCCTGGATTAGACATTGATGGCGATCTTGCACAACTGTCACCTGTTGTGGCATCCACTGGCTTGCAACTCTCATCTATCTATTGGATAGATACTGATACGGGCGGATTCTACCGTTTTCTTCGATCCAAAACATCTATAGAGCAGCTCAGCTTGGGGATTCCGAACATAACGGCACTTGCCATAGACAAAGACGAAGGTAGAATCTATTGGATAGAACAGAAAAGTGCCTCACGCAGCGAAATAGGGGTCGCGAACCTTGACGGCTCACAGGTTCAACGAGTCAAACATCTCTATAGTTTGTTTCACGACATTGCAATTGACCCAGTCAACCGAAAAATATACGCTACGAACTCGAACAACAGAATCCAAACATTTAGTTCAAAAAGAAATTCAACTTTCAAGGCAGTCAGTCTACTCACAAACTTAGATGCCCCAAAGCATATTGCCTTAGATGTCCTTGGAGGCAAGATCTATTGGACAGAGGCGGGTGAACGGATCCGGAGGGCAAATCTTGACGGAACCAGTGTAGAAACGCTCCTCACAGGGACAGGAACGATTGGCGATATCTCCATCGGAGCACAAAAACTCTATTGGACAGAACAGACGAATGAAAATATCGGTAAAATCCGCCGCTCCAACCTCGATGGTACGAAACCGCAAACGCTTACTACATTGAAAAGCGTCCCCCTCGGAATCGCAGTTGATCCAACACAACGCAAACTTTATTGGAGCAACTCCGCAGGGAAAATCCAACGAGCGAACCTCAATGGGAAGAATATCCGGAGCATTATCGTAGATTTGGGTAATCCTACAGATATTGTTTTGGATACAGAAGGAACTACATCGGTTGCCGCTGCTCCGAATCTCTACCTACCTGACAGCCCCGCTTTGCTTCCGAACTATCCCAATCCTTTCAACCCGGAAACGTGGATCCCCTATCAACTCGCTGAACCTGCGGATGTGACCTTGCGCATTTCTGCTGCCAACGGCGTATTGGTGCGAACGTTAACTTTGGGACATCGACCTGCCGGTATCTATCAGAGCCGTAGCCGCGCCGCATATTGGGACGGTAAGAATGAATCTGGAGAGTCTGTTGCTAGTGGTATCTATTTCTACACAATATCCACCAATGATTTCACTGCAACACGGAAAATGCTCATCATGAAGTAGCCTTTTCTGTAGTCCTACGCGACAAAGTTTTCGGGGCTTGTCTAAAACTGCTTAAGATAAATATCGCCCTTGTCTTCCTGCATGTTGCTCCAGACGACAACCCACTTCCCGTTTCCAATAGATACCACAAACGGAGGATAATGTTTCCCCATACTTGTAGAAATGACAACACCATTTCTATCCCACAAGGGTTCACCTTCTAAATCGATCTGCTGATAGTAGATAGCATCAGTGCTCTCCTCACCGAAATCCTCTCGGTAATCTAACCACACTATGGAGAAACGGTTTTCCGCGGTTCGCACGATGGAAGGTCTGTCCTGATGTCCACCGGCTGTGCAAAGCGGGATGCCATCCTTTTTCCAGACAAGCGTTCCATCGGCGCGGATACGCTGCATATATAAATCGGAATAGATATCGCGCTCGTCTCTCCAGACGACGATGAAGCCGCCTTGTCCGTCGCCTACAACCGAGGCGTGTTTTTGGATACCCGGTGCAGTGCAAATAGGAACCCCTGTATCCTCCCACAATTTGCTACCATCAGGCGCAACCCGTTGAGCATAAAGTTGATCGTTAATAAAATTTTCGTACATCTGCCACAAGACGATAAATCCGCCTTCACCATCAGCAATCACCCGAGGTTCACCTTGCATCCCTTCCGCTGGCGAAATGAGACGCGGGGCATCCCACAAAGGTTCCGCATCTAAGCTCAGTCGGTATGCCATGATGTGCCAAGCGTCATATCCAATGACATCCCACCACACAATATAGAAACCTCCCATCCGATCGGCAAGCAGAATCGGATCGCTCTGGAGGGATTCTGATGGAAAAACAGGGATCCCATTAGGTTCCCACATCGTTTCGCCTTTCGCATTAATCCGTTGGATGTACAAATCTTGAAATTCAGAACTTCGACGTTCATCTTCCCAAACACAGATAGCACCGCCTTCACCGTCGCTCAAAATCGCTTGGGTCGATTGATCCGCACTGTTTATGCAGATAGGCATACCATCTGTTTGCCAAAGTACATTGCCTTCAAGATTCACGGCTTGGGCATAGATATCCCAATTACTTCTGGCACGCCTGTCGTTCCAAACGACGATCGCATGCTGTTCGTGCCGGATCATCCGTAGACGGCGTTGATTCCTACCTACCTTACAGATTGCGATCCCATTTTCTTCCCAACGCGTTGTGCCGCTACTATCAACACGCTGCGCATAGACATCCCAATCCTTACCCGTGCGGTAATCCTCCCACATGACAATAACACCACCCTCACCGTCGTCCACGACCCATGGGAGGAATTGTCCATCTTGAGCTGTCGAGACAGGAATTTCAGCAAGAGAAGATTTGCAGAGTGTGCAGAACCCCGTAATCAGGAGAAGCGTCCCTACTGATAGTAATTGGCTCAATCGGTGAAAAGTGTTTTGGGGGTCCATAAGTTGACTAATGTTCCTATTGTATTCAAGTCCAGTGCTGCCCAGTCTTGGATGGACAGTTCGATATGGGCAAGTGCCGCGGTTGGCATCCGTCGAGCCTGTCCAGTTAAGTAGTCTACAAGTTGTTCCACCGTCGGATTATGCCCCACGACCATAACGCGCTCATACTTATCTGGTAATGTTTTTAATTTTTCAAAGTAGACTCCTACGACGGTATTATAAAACACATCTAATTTTTTGATTTTCCCTGTATAACCGCATGCTTTTGCCACGCTGCTCGCTGTTTTTCTTGCCCGTTTTGCTGATGAAGTGAGTATCCTGTCGGGAATTAACCTTTGTTCACGTAGATGTTTTCCCATACGTGGTGCGTCGCGTTTACCCCGGGCATTGAGAGGTCGGTCGTAATCAGAAAGTTCTGAATAATTCCAACTGGATTTTGCGTGCCGTAGAATCAAGAGTGTTTTCATTGGGTCTCTCCTTCAGGGCGATGTTAAATTTCTCTTTGTATCATATCACAATCAAGCCTCCCTGTCAATTGGGTAAGAGTTGTAGGAGGGACTCGGATTCCCAACCACTGGCTCTTCCCAATCCTGAAAATTTTTGTTCAGACTTCAAGACATTTTGACTTGCATTTCCAAGTTTTTCGTTATATTATTTTCTCGAAACTTCCGAGACGAAACCTCGCCCTTTAGGGGGAATGCAGTCTTGCCTAAGTGAAAAGGGCCAAACACTAATATTCTAAAAATCTTTGACATGTCCGAAACAAATGTGGTATAATTGGAGTAGCATTGTTGGTAGGGAGTTTCACCCGCGTCGCAAAGTGTAGTCTCTACCGAACCACGTGAAACAGTAAACAATGCTAAGGATAAATAACGCGAAATACTCCCCATAAACTCTTTTACGATAAATCGTTGAAGCGACTCCAGACTGACTTGAATATCATAGGGATTGTGAGGAATCATTTTCAATTACTCGGATATTGTAAAATACACCAACCAGACGTACCGGGCATATTTTAACAGACGAGGAGCAGGTTTTTATGAAAAAAACAAGTTTTTTCTTATTGATAACGGTTTTTTTCACCATTCTCCCAAAAGCACCTGCCCAAGACACCTCACAGGTTCAAGCACTAGAAATAGAAGAAGCACGATTAGACGCGTTGGAGGACGTAGAGAGAAACGTCTCTAGAGATGCCTGGGGAGCGATAGGCTTCTTTTGTGGTTGTTTTGGTGTTGCCTACGCATTCGTAGCCACACCGAGCGTTCCCGTAGGTGCACTCTTGGGCAAAAGTCCGACGTATGTCCAGATATACACACTCGTGTATCAAGAGCACGCGAAACGTAAAAGATGGCAGTCATCTGCGGTCGGATGCGGTATAGGTGCTGCGGCCGGTCTGGCATTAAATGCACTCCTGACACTATCTGCGTCGAGATAAGAAATTTGTTATGTTTATTTTTCCAGTGCTGATCGTTATCTGTTTTTTGGCATATATTTCTGACTGGTGTTAAATCGCTAAAAACGGAAAACAATAGCCTATAAAGTGCCTGTCAACGCGTTTAGGAGAATATCCGTTACAGAGTTCAACGCAATTCAAACTCTGGAGGAAATAAAACATGTTAGTCAAAATGAACGGAATTCTCACAACACTACTCTTTGTTATATTACTTGGCAATATTGGTGGATGTTACGTCGATACCAGTGATAGGGATGATGAACCACCCGCCGTGCCTCGCGGTGTCAGAACCATCACAGGCGATGATCAGGTTATCGTCGAGTGGTATCCAAATGGCGAATTTGACTTGGCGGGCTATACAGTGTGGCGTGGACGTAATGGGACAGAATTTGATGCATTAGCAGAACTCTCGGAAAATGCCACGCGTTATACGGATACGACAGTGCGAAACGGGGAGACTTACTACTATGCTGTTTCTGCTTATGACAGTGAGGGAAACGAGAGTCAGTTGAGTCCCGAAGATGCTTGGGATACGCCGCGACCAGAAGGGCGGAATATCATACTTGACGACTACACCCTTTCTTCTGAAAGAAGTGGATTTGATTTCTCACAGCCACAAAAGGGAAGTATCCCATGGAACACACCCGCAACCGATGTCTATTTTGGTTTCGATACTGAAGTAAACGTCACCTACCTCTACTCTGATAATGATACACTCATGCAAGATTTGGGATATCATGAATACTTTGATGACGTTGATGTTGTTCCGGGATCGGAATTCGGATATACGACTCTGTTTGTTGAACTTATTGAAGGGCATGTCTATGCCCTCTATACACCTGATGGAAACTTCGCTAAGATTCAGGTGCGCAAACTTTCTGATGACGCTGTCGTTTTCGATTGGGCATACCAAACCGAGCCAGATAACGTCCAATTGGCACCCTCTCTCAAGATCCTTCAATAAGGGGTACATTTCATGCTAAGAAAAATTGAGGCGGTGTGGATGCCGCCTCTATACATACTTCTTGCGATTTTGATACTTTCCATCACCGGATCTATTTCGATAATCGCCGAAACTACATCCACTCAGGAGAAATCTGACACTAAAAATACCAGCACACAACCGCTTCTGCGTAACTATCTGAATACGCCTGAAGTTGAATCCGAATATCCACTGTTTCGGTCCCACGCGGAACGCTACTACCCAGCACTTGATCTCAAAAAAGCATCGCGGCTGTCAACTTTTATGCCCGGATTGGGACAAGCTTATGCCGGCAATTATACAAAAGCGACGCTTTTCCTTACTGCCGAGCTAGGGACCTTCGCACTTGCTGGCTATAACATCGCACGCGCCCTGCACTACAATGATCAAGGTGTTTTCGAAACCGGATTTCAAGACATCCGGACGGGTGAATTCTTGACATACGAGCAAGGACGTACTCGGATGAAGAACCACGCATTTCTCAGTGGAGTTCTTCTCGCAACAGGCATTGGAATCCACGTTTGGAATATTTTTGATGCCCCGAAGACAGCTGAAACGTATAATAATCGAAGATTTTCCGTACAAGTGCAACAAAGGAATCATGGTATCAGTTCGCTAATCTTTACACATAGGTTCTAACACCTGCGGAGTGGCTGTCAGCAGTCAGAAAAAGCAGCAAGTACAGTTCGCGCCTATTTGATGGTTTCTATTCTAACCCAAGTTGCCAATTCTGTAGCATAACCTGTGAGGTTGTGCCTCTTCGGGAGCAGGAAACCGACAGTCTCCTACACTACGAAAGACTGCGGATCCTGAGCGTTTTCAATGAAAAATAGCAGATGAACCTCTAAAATTGTGTAAGCAGAAACTTGGGTTATTCTATCAAAAACTTAGCCCGTAATGTAATAGAGAGCGGATATACGGAACGGAACATGAAATCAAAAACTTGCTTCACCGAACCGCAAGGCAGAATTAAAAAGTATGCAAAGCATCTAATTTTTATCTTTTTTCTCATAGGGACTCTTGCCTTAAACAGTGCTTCCCGTTCACTTGTTGAAAGTCCAGACATTTCTCCCACTCCGCTAAAGGTCGGAGAAAAATTAACCTATAATATTAGTTGGAAAAAGATACCTGCCGCCAAGCGAACAGACTGGATCGCCAAGGAGGCGTTACGAAATGGAGAGCCTGTTTATCACATCCAATCTGAGATGAAAACCCGTTCGCTTTTCAGAGTCTATAGTTTCCAGAGGCAAGAGGAGACTTATTTTAATCCGATCACCCTCTCACCTGTACGCTTCCAAAATCGCTTGCAGGATCAGAAATATCGTGCCACCGTCACAGTTGATTTTCGAGAGGACACGGCAGCATACGAAAAAATCTCACGATCGAAGCCGAAATCGCCTGAAAAACGCGAGGTAAAGGTCATAGAAGTACCCACTGGCACACAAGATGAACTGTCAACGCTCTACTTTCTACGTTCTAAAGAATTCGATTTCGGCGAAACTTATGTCTTTCCGATTATCGCGAAGGGAAAGGTCCAGAAGGTTACACTCACTGTTGAACGTAGAGAGATAGTAAAAAGTAAGGCATTGGGTATTGTCAAAACGCTCGTCTTGCAAACTTCCGCTGGGGACCGCTTCTGGCTCACGGATGACGAACGTAGGTTACCTGTCAAAGCTGAGAGCAAAATAGGGCAATTGACAGTGAAAGTCACTTTAACCGATGTCGAATTTACCAACTGAGATGGATAATAAACATTCAGTGTAGTTGCAATCGCCAGCACGGTTTGTCAAGGAAACAGTAGTGATAGAACTTTTACGCAAAACAGAAAATTACCAGACCTTGGTAGCACTTCTCAGAGATGGTAAGAAACTCCCGTGGCTCAGAGGATTAGCGAACACGTCAACTGCGTATCTTTTGGCGACGCTCATTGGCGATTTTCCAAATAAATCTTTCCTGATTATCCTTCCTTCACAACGTGAAGCCGAGCAAGTTTTAGAAGAGATATGTACATACGCGGCGTATCCCGCTTTAGAAGCGGCACAGATGCTGGATGTGCAGTCCAAGATGAATCTGTTTCCTATCTGGCACCGAAAAATTTTTGATGGCATCGCTCCTTCCAAGGAAATCGTCGCGGATCGGATACGATGTCTGGAACACTTACTCTATAAGGAACGCAGTATCATTGTAACGTCAAGTCAAGCCGTGCTTTATAGACTCCCACCACGTCAACGATTTGCTGAGGCATGCTGTGTCCTTAATCTCGGTGATGAAATAGACCCAGACGAGGTTACCGCGATGCTTATCCGCGGTGGATACCAAAACGTTGAACTTGTAGAGGTCAAAGGCGAATTTGCCCGTAGAGGCGACATCTTAGATGTCTATCCTTTGACTGCCGACACGCCAATACGTGTCGAATTTTTTGGTGATGAAATTGATACAATCCGTTCTTTCGACCCGGTTTCGCAACGTTCGACTGAACCCATAGAATCGGTTACACTCACACCCTTGCGGGAAGTCCTTTCCATGGATGTATCTGTCGACCATTGGCAAACCCAAGCGGATGCTCTCATTCAAGAGCACGCGACACCACAACTGAGAAACACCCTTCGGGAGGTAACACAATCTTTAACAGCGGCGGCAGCTTCTCAATATCGGCTTCAGCAATGTCCTCTTGACGATGGAATAGAGGGCTTTTTGCCGATGCTCGTTCCAGAAACAGAATTACTCACCGATTATCTACCCGATGACACCATAGTTTGTGTTATTGAACCCCAGTGGCAGAAGCGCGAAACTGCTCAAATGCACGAACGGATGCAGGAGTTGTACGAGAAGAAGTTGGAGGAATCCAATCTCATGGTCCCACCGGATAAACTTCTCGTCACCTTTGAAACACTGAATACCGAATTAGAGAAGTATTCTGTCATATCATCGTCCTTAGCTCCACCGCGTGAAGCCATAGACAACGGGATGCCGCCCTTGCATTTTGAGATGAAACCTTTGGCACTGCCATCAGGCAATTACCAAACGGTTATCAATGAGATGAAAACGTGGACAGAGGAAGGAACCCGCGTTTATGTTTTCTGTGAAACGCCTCAACAGTCAAAACGTGTGTCTGAAATATTAGCAGAGCGCGAATTGTTCCCTCCAGATGTGGAGACCAGTGTCGGAACAATTGGTGAGGGGTTCCTCAATGAATCGCTAAATCTCGTAGTTCTTTCCGAAGATGAACTCTTCGGCAGTCGTCATCATCGCCGCCCCGTTAGACGCCGTCCTTCTACGGATGGAACACCAATCCTCAGCCTCATAGATCTAAAAGTTGGGGATTATGTCGTACATGTCTCGCACGGCGTCGCTATCTATGATGGGATACGTCGATTGGCAATTGACGGAAGGTCACAAGATTTCCTGATACTCAGGTACAACGGAGATGACATTCTTTATGTGCCGACGTATCAAGTCGATCTCGTCCAGAAATATATCGGTAGCAAAGACAACGCCTATAAGCCACGCGTTGATCGGCTTGGTGGAGCCGCTTGGAATCGACGTAAGGGTCGCGCCAAAGAATCAATCGAGCAGATGGCAGGTGAACTCCTCAAGTTGTACGCCCTCCGTCAAACCCGCAAAGGGTTCAGTTTTCCTACTGAGGTGCCTTGGCAAACTGAATTTGAGGCACTTTTTCCGTATCAAGAGACCGACGATCAACTCCAAGCAATTGAAGATGTTAAAGCGGATATGGAAGATGAACGTCCGATGGATAGGCTCGTCTGTGGAGATGTCGGATACGGAAAAACTGAGATCGCATTACGTGCCGCTTTCAAAGCCGTCATGTCCGAGAAACAGGTGGCGATTCTTGTCCCTACGACTATCCTCGCTCTCCAACACTACGACACTTTTGAGAAACGTTTCCAGCCTTTCCCTATTAACATTGAAATGTTAAACCGGTTTCGCACGCCGAGAGAGATAAAGCAGATTAAAGAGGGATTGGCGAAAGGCACTATTGATGTTGTTATTGGAACACACAGCCTACTTTCCAAAACGGTTGCGTTCAACAATCTCGGACTCTTAATAGTGGATGAAGAACATCGTTTCGGTGTTAAGCATAAGGAAAAAATAAAACAATTCAAAGAAACCATTGATGTCCTTACATTGACCGCGACACCCATTCCACGGACGCTCCACATGTCGCTTGTTGGCATCCGGGACTTTAGCACTATTAACACACCGCCAGCGGATCGATTACCCATCCAGACGTACGTCATGCCATACGACAGTGATGTGATTCGCGAAGCCATTACCACAGAATTAGGGCGCGGTGGACAAGTGTTTTTTGTCCACAATCGTGTTCAGGACATCCAGAGTATCGCTTTAGCAATTCAGCAACTTGCTCCAGACGCACGTGTCGCCGTAGCACATGGACAGATGCCTGAACGTGAATTAGAAACCATTATGCTGGAGTTTGTCCGGCATAAACACGATATCCTCGTCTGTACAATGATTATTGAATCAGGATTGGATATTCCCAACGTTAACACGATCCTTATTAATAGAGCGGATGCACTCGGTTTAGCGCAACTTTATCAGTTAAGAGGGCGCGTCGGACGTGCTACTGTACAGGCTTACGGGTACCTCTTCTATCCACAGGACCGATCAATCACAGAAGGGGCACAGAAGAGGCTACGTGTTATCGAAGAATTTACAGATCTCGGTTCCGGTTTCAAAATCGCACTCCGAGATTTAGAAATTCGGGGTGCTGGAAATATCCTCGGTGCCGAACAGCATGGGCATATCGTCACTGTCGGTTATGAACTGTATTGTAGGCTTCTTGAGGAAGCGGTGAAGGCACTAAAGGGTGAAAAGGTTGAGGAAACCGTAGAGACACGTATCAGCCTACCCGTTGAAGCCTATTTGCCTGATGACTATGTCCCTGATAGCCGTCAAAAAGTCTCTATCTATAAGAAAATTGCTGGGCTAAAGGATCGAGAAGCACTTCATGAGCTTCGTGAAGAGTTGAAGGATCGATACGGTGCGATACCTGAACCTGCTGAGATGTTGCTAGAGATAGCCAACATCAAACACCTCAGCCAACATCTCGGTATCACAGCCATTGTTGCTGGAAATGAGCAGATAAAGGTTACCTTCGATGAAAGGAAATCGCGAATTAATGTGAAGAAATTCGTTGAGATAGTTCACCAAAATAAGAAACTACAGTTACAGCCGCCGGCACAACTTACGATTCGTATGCCGGGCGTGACTGGGGTGAGTATGTTGACCGAATTGCAACAAGCACTCAGATTGTTTATTGATATGTAACCAAGGGCAATCAGCAGTCAGCACAGGGGGTTTTGTGAAACGAGAACCTCCTTAACTGAAAGTCGATAACCACTAAACCGCAAGGAACGTTTGGAATATTTGGGTTTTTCTATAGTAACGAAACTCAAGCCTGTAATGTAATGGAAGGCGACTCTTAGGCAAAGTCTGTGAAGGTTGAGTCCCTCCGTTTAACCGCAAGGAACATTAAAAGTATGAAAAGAACGATTGTTATTTTTGTTATGGTCACTGTGACCTGTTTACTGACATGGAGGTATGTTCAGTCCGATGGTCATGAACAACCTGTGTCTGCTATGGACGAAAGCAAGGTAATTCTGGCAGAGTACAAATGGAATGATAAGCCTTATCAAATCTCATTGGCAGATTTGAACGCCGCCATTGCCGAATTGCCGGTTTATCGTCAGCAGAACTACGAGAATCGGGAAGACAAAGCCGAGTATCTTGAGGAGCTCATAGAGGAACGGCTCCAAATCCTCCGTGCTGCCGATGAAGGTTTTGATTCACTTGCTGAACACCTCAAAAAGCTTGAAGACTATACCCATCAGTTGATGGTTGAAAAATTGACCGAGGCTGAAGTAGATAACAAAATCGAGGTTACCGACGAGGATCTCATGGCGCATTATCAAGCGAATTTGAGTGAGTACATTGAAGAAGCGAAAGCTCGCGCGACCTGCATTACACTTGATGATGAAGATTTTGCCAACGAGACATTAGATGCGATTAAAGCAGGCAAAGACATCGCTGAGATGGCAAAGGAACTCGCCGAAGCAGGTAAACTCGCCAACGGACCTGGCACCAATCAGGATGACCCAGGGAATACCTACATGTTCACCAAATCCGCATCTGCGCGTTGGACGGAATTTATTGATGCTGTGTTTAACCAAGAAATTGGTGAAATGACAGATGCCCTTTTTGAGGTAGATGTCAATGACGAAACCTTCTACCTCATCTTCCGTAAAGAAGAGCATCAGCCGGACCGACAGCAGGAATTCGACGAGGTCAAGAGTGATGTCCAAAGAACGGTTGAGCGGGAAAAGAAACGCGCACGTATCAATGAATGGGTCACTGAGATCACTGAGAAAGGCAAGTTAAAAACCTATCCTGAAAATATTCCGGAACCGCCGAAACCAGAAGAAGCGGAGACCGAGGAATCAGACCAATAATCTATTCCCATTTTGTGGAAGCAACATCCCTAGCCAAAGTGCTGGGTTGAGAAAAGGAGTTAGATAAATGCTCACAGTAGTTGCCCGCTTCATGGGCAGAATCAAAAATCAGTCCGGACTTCCGGTTATCCCTTTACTTTTACTCGGGATCCTTGTCACACATCCTATCTTCTATAGTTGCGGCGACAAGGCGATCGGTGCTGATGGAACGGTCATCGCTGAATTTGATTGGAACGGAAAGCAACACATCACCCTTGAAGAGATGATGCAGGAGATTAGCGAACTTCCCGAATATAAGCAGCGTCAATATCAGGACAAGGAAGGGTTGGAAACCTATATGACTCTCATGGCGGAGAGTCGACTCATTCTCAGCCTTGCCCGTGATGAAAAACTCAACGAAGATCCGGAAATTCTTAAGAAGGTTCAGGACTATCTTCATGAGTTGATGGTCAAGAAAATTACAGCGCAAGAGGTTGATGACAAACTTTCTTTGACTGAGAACGACTATGCCCAGTACTACGAAGCGAACAAAGGGGAGTACGTTCGTCCTGAGCAGGTCAGACTATCCTGTATCACGCTCCTCAATAAAGAGCGGGCTGATGAAGTCTACGCGCAAATTAAGGAAGGCAAAGACATCCTTGAGGTTGCGCGAGAACTCTCCGATCGTGGTGAGCTCGTCGGTCCCGGTGCGAACCCTTCCACTCCGGGTGACACGGACTATATTGGTCGGGCTTCTTTCCCTTCAGGAACTGAACCTTTCTTAGATGCAGCGTTTTCTGCGGAGATCGGTCAGTTGTATGATGGTGTCATTGGCGTTGAAGTTCAAGGTGAAAATTACTACATGATATTCCGAAAAGACGAAGCTCGCGATGAATACCAAAAACCGTTTGAGGAGGAAGATGTTCGTAAGAGTGTCATTCGAAAAGCGGAACGCGAGAAACGGCAGGAACTCATGGACAACTGGGTTGCCGAACTTCGAGGCCGGGCCGAAGTCAAAACGTACATTGATCGCATTCCAGAGGCAGAACCCGAAGAAGCAGAAGAGGCATCGGAAGAAGAACAACCCGAAGAGCCTTCTGTGGAGGAAGAACCTGAAGAATAGCAGTCGGTCATCAGTACGCAGGCTCCCGGCTGCTGTCGGCTGTTAGACGAATAGTTATCAGCACGGAAGCCCTCTTATCTTTCAGCAATTGGGGGCTGTTAGCAGAACTGAAAGGAACCCACGGGTTTTCCGTGCTGACGACTCATAAAAGGGTGTCCACATGGTTTGTAGAATAACTACCTATCTTATACTCATTCTACTGCTCATCAGCGGTGGCGTGCGGAGCAGTGCCGCTCGCACCTTTGACAGAATCATCGCTTACGTTAATGACGATGTCGTGACGAAGCGAGAACTTGATGTTTTAGTCAATCAGCGCGCCATGGAGCTCCAACAAGTCTATCGTTTCAGCGAACGTGAGGCACTCAATGAGGCAGAACGACAAAGATCCGAGTTACTTGACAGGCTCATCAGACAAATGCTCCTTTTGGAAGCTGCACTCACGTTGAAAGTTACCGTCAGCGACGTGGAAATAGAGCAGTACATTCAAGATTTTAAAAAGAGATATAACATCGAAACAGACGAAGAATTTAAAAAACAATTAAACAGAGAGGGTATGACACTCGTAGCGTTTCGAGAGCAATCTGAACGGAACCTCAAAGCAGAGAAGCTTGTTATGGGGAGAATTGTCCCCCGATTGCAAGTACGTGAGAGCGAGATCCAGAAATTTTTTGAGGAAAATAGGGACCAACTCCCCACGAAAACAGATAATATCCATTTGCGGCATATTTTTGTCGCTTTTAAACCGAATCAAGCCGATCGGGATGCCGCATTTGAAACTGTTAATAAAGTTCTTGATGAAATCAGAGCCGATAGCACACAGTTTCAAAAGTTCGCACAACAATACGTACCTGAGGGGAACCCAAGTTCACAGGCGGGAATGCTCATAGAAGCTACCACAGAGGAGCTCGAAGGGGCTTCAGAGATATTCCAAGAGGTACTCGCAAACTTGGAAGCTGGTGAATTCAGTGAACCTATTGAAGGAGACGAAGGACTCTATGTCTTCACTGTCGAAACGAAAACCGATAAGATGATTGCATTTCGGTATCTCATTGTCCCTCTCACGCCGAGTGCACAGGCTATGCAGGAAATGCGAGAACGGGCTGTTGAGGTTTTCAAAAAACTCGAGAACGGAGAAGATTTTAATGTCCTTGTAGAGACATATTCTGACGATGCTGAAACGCGAGAAAATGGTGGAGACCTTGGGGTCCGTTCCTTAAGGGAGCTCAACCCTACAACTCGGAAAATCATTGAAGCACTCGAGCCTGACACTTACAGTCAACCCCACGAAACTGAATCCGGTCTTCACATCTTTAAAGTTGACGAACGAAATAGTCCCAGTCTCAGTCAAACAGAAAAACAGCAGATCACCTCAATACTCCGTCAACAGCGGTTCCAAGAGGAATGGGATGCATATACCAATAAACTTCTGGAAAACGCTTACATTAGAATCGAACTGAAAGATTTTTAATTTATGGCCTCCTGGACGGCTCTCCATTTCATTACGATCAGGTTTCTGGTGAAATGGAAACTGAAATAAGGATATGTACGGTATAGCATCAAAACCTAAGCCTGCAACAACGGCGCAGGCGACTCTCTCACGGAAACCGTTAAATACCCAGAGGCTATGACTTATCCGCAAGGTGCATTAGAAAACCAGCATCACGCCATCCTTATCCCTACTTCCGGAATTGCGCGTATAGCACTGACTCTATTCGTCATTGTATGTCTCCTTTGTGTGATACAGTTCAGTGTCGCACAAGAGGTACAACCCTCTGACCCATCCGCTGCTGAAGAATCTACAAGTGAGACTGGGGCGGACGGATCCGCTTCAAAACGATTGAATCCCGAAACAGATGTCCCTGAAGAAGGCATGGTCATCGGCGATGGCGACGATATGGCTATGGTTGATAATTTCGTGCAAATTCACGGAAATGCTCTTATAAAATTTGAGGATGTCATTCTTCGGGCAGACCATATCTGGGCGGACTTCGGCGAAAATTTGATGCGGGCATCTGGAAACGTCCATCTGAAACTTGGTAACGAAGATACCTACTCCGATGAACTCATCTTCAACCTCGACAACAAAAAAGGAATTGCTCGGAACGGATTTACGTTCAGCGATCCGTGGTACTTCGGCGGCAGTGAAATCTTTAAGATACAGGAGGCTCGCTCCTATATCCGCGGGGCATCCCTGACGACCTGCTCACTGAAGTATCCTCACTACTATTTCAGCGTCTCCGAAGTCATTGTCCAAAAAGATCAGGAGATGATTGCCAAGAATCTTGTCTTGCGTATCGGTGGGTTTCCACTCTTCTATTTTCCTGTCATTCGACGGGACATACGAAAAGGGAAGATCGCAAAGATTATCGTCAAAATTGGAACGGATAGTTACCAAGGGCCCAACATCAGCATCATCTTACCTGTAGCACGGAACCGCCGTTATGATGGGGCACTGCTCTACGACAGAAGTTCAAAACGCGGACAAGGGTTTGGGTTTGAAGGGAAGTACCGATTTAATGATACGCAATTTCAGGAAATTTATATCCCTATTCCTTCTGATGTAACCCCGAATCAACGCACGAAATTAAAAGAGAAGGCGGAGGACTTACAGGACCGACTTGACGGTGAATACGATCGCTATTGGCTGCGGCAGATTTTTATTAAATATAAAATCACTGACGATGATGTCAATCGTGCAAGAGATAAAGCTGAAACAGTCCTTGCGGAACTGCAAGAAGAAGGTGCTAACTTCACACAGATCGCACAGAGCAATTCTGACCACTTCGACACCCGTTACGATGGTGGGGACCTCGGATTCCTCGTCCCCGGTGAGGTCGACGATGAGGGCAAACCGAAACTCGATCCAATTTTAGAGGAAACCGCGTTTGCCCTACAGGCTGGCGAAATAAGTCCTATCGTCCAAACCGAATCTGCCTTCCACATTCTTAAAGCCGATCGTGTCGTGGATATCTATGGCGAACGCGAAATTAAACTGCGCCGTATTGACATTGCTATTACCGCGAGTGAAGATACGGAAACCGTCTTACGCGAATTAGCAGATGACATGCTCGAACGTGCCCACGCAGGAGAACCTTTCGAGCAGTTGATACACATTCCAGATCAATTCGCAGACATCGCTGATCCGACCTTATCTGAACCGAATGAAGGTAAAGGCTTACTCTTAAATGAGATGGAATCCTCATGGCGTGCCGCAGTTAGACGATTAGAGAATCCTGGAGATATTATTGAACGTCGACCTATTACCATGCCGGAAGGTCTTTATCTGTTCCAATTGATTGAAAAATCGGAGACCCCGACTTTCGAGGAGCTCGCTGAACAGTTTGAGGCGGAGTGGGATGAATTCTACGAAGAGGTGATGAATCCTAAACCAGAAAATACTGAAGAAGGTGGTGACTCGCAAGAAGATATATCTGAAGAGAGCGGGACACAAGAGCTTGACACCGTATCCCCTGTACCAGAGACACCCCAACAGCCTGACACTACTGATACAGATGAAACCCAGAGCCCAGAACAGATGGAGAATGATACTGATGAAAATCAGAACGTGGAGCAGGATGAGCCTGCAAACGAAACAGAAAGCGAAATGACTGTCGATCAGTCCGATGGCGAAGAAGTATCCGAAGCCTCCGCTGCTGGAGAGGATACTGAAGACGAAGAAGACGCACTCAAAGTCTACCGGAAACACGGTTTTCGAGGACGGTGGGAGGATCCGAGTGCCGTCGCCTCAGATGCCCAAAGGTTATATGCTGGTGAATATAGTAGTCGTCCTATTCAAACGAAAAAATCCTTCCGACTCATCAAAGTTGACAAAAAGAGAACTTATCGAGGTGACATTTACTTCTACGGCGCAGACCGGTACTCCTACGAGCGGCAGAATGCCACACGCATCGGCAGACGGTGGACGATGCGATGGGGGCATACGCAGTCTTTCTATACCCCATGGGATAACCGCGATGAAGGTAGACGTCCTATCAACTTCACTGGTAGAACAGAGTTGCAAGCCCGTAATTTCAAGGAAGAACTAAAACTTCCCGGAGAATCCAGACTTAACACTTTCGGAATACTCACCTATGGATCCGGTTTTTCCACTGTTTCTGACACCGATCGTGACGAGAACGACAACCTCACATTTTCTCGGGAAACGATTGGAGATATTACAGGTAGGCTTGAAGTCCGACACGTTCACGACTTCACAGGTGAAGGCACAACTTCCTTACAAAAGCTCCCGCAATTCACTGTAAATTTCTCACGGATGCGTGTGAGTGCACTCCCACTCCTTGGGAATCTCAATGATCGCCTGGAAAGCGTTGCTGAAAGTTACAAAACTGAGACACCCTTTCTTTCACTATTTACGATTCCAACACTTGAAAGTACGAGTTTTGACTTGGATATTGAACTCGGCAACTTCTTTAGAGAAGTCTATAAGGGAAAAGTAGAGGAGAGAGATGTATACCTACAGACGTTGGACCTCGGATTCGATATCCGCAAGCAGTCAACACTCCTGATTACCCCCTTGCGGGAACTCCAAATGAGCCTCGATCTCAATACAAACATGGTGTGGCACGACCAAGATCAAGACAAGAATAGGAATATTATAAAAAATGTTTTCAGTTTTAATGGATCTGCCACAAACACCCTCTTTCGTGTTTTCAACGTCGATTATATTCCCGGACTTCGAAAATTGAGACACGAAATCCAATCCTCACTTCGATTCAATTATCAGCCCGCCGTTGATGAAGATGAGAACCTATATCCTTTCGGTCCGAGCACATACTTCTATGAACGAAAGAGGCTTACCTACAATTTCAATACAAACTTTGAAATCAAGACCCGACGTAGCCAGTCGGCCCATCGTGTCTTCTATTTTGATACCCGACTCTCTGCTGATTTCACGGATTTCGACCCTTTGTATAGACGGCAGTATGAACCCATTGAGAGTGATTTCACATTCGTCCCGCTTCCGAGTCGGAACCTGAATATGACCGTCCGATTCACACATGATCCCAATCCACATCCTGAGGATGGACAGCAATTTAAAATGGTTGGGTTCCGTTCCAATATCCGCTACACTAGACCATCTTGGAACGTTAGTATCGGTAACTCTTTTAGCAAGCGGCACACTTCAAGACGGGCTTCTCGATCCATTACTGCCACTGGACGCTATCGCTTTAGCCAAGACCT
The DNA here is from genome assembly GCA_007571305.1 of Candidatus Poribacteria bacterium. GTDB lineage: Bacteria > Poribacteria > WGA-4E > WGA-4E > WGA-3G > WGA-3G. Next base: position 89,001 of record RKRR01000140.1, read on the forward strand.
CGAATTCGACGTTAGCCTTATCTATTATCCGATTGATGGGCAATTCTATTCACAGCGTATCAGTATGACGCGTAATCTTCACGATTGGAACCTCCGTATCTCTTGGAACCGTGTTGGCATTAAACGCGATGATGTGGCCTCAGCATACAACAGTGTCCGACAGGACTTCACGTTCCAGGTGAATCTGATACAAGAGCCTGCGGTTTCGCTGGGTGTCGGTTATGACGCAACGACTGAAACTTGGGGACTCCGGACCTTACCAGCGGGCGCGCCATACAACGCGTTCGGTACCGGGAACTCCCTCGGCAGATCCTACTTCTAAGTTCTCAGTAGCGATGTCATACAGAAGAAATTGGTGGAGGGAGTGATTTAAAAACGCAATAAGTAGTTTTGGGCTTACAAAGATTTATGAAAAATCGCGATAAACCCAGAGAAATAAAGGGTTTTTGACTTGTTTCAGAGTATCAAAAATGAT
>RKRR01000012.1 GCA_007571305.1 Candidatus Poribacteria bacterium
TCCTTGATAAATACTCCGACACGACAGGTGCTAAACTTACTGGATTCTCACATTTCATAAACGCCGCTAATGCAATATAAACTTTTAGAAATGGTATAACAACTTTTAATCGCACCAGTCTGGAATCGAAACATTTGTATTTTGTCCCAAAAGGACAAAACAATAATCTTTTAATCGCACCAGTCTGGAATCGAAACTAATAGACGATCCAAGTGTTGTAGGCACGAGTTACACTTTTAATCGCACCAGTCTGGAATCGAAATCAGGTGTGTAGGTGTTGGTCTCTACCTGTCCAATCTGCCTTACCGGAGAAAAAAGAAAACATAGGAACCCAAGAACAGAACGTTAATAGCTACCAGTCCCCATCGCGCAAGCTGAGTTTTCAGGCGAGGAAACAAATAGATAGAGGCAACCAATATAACCAATCGCTCTATCGGAGCGACAAGATCCCCGTAGTGATCGCTGTCCCAGTAAGAAATCGGGCTTTCAAAAACAAAATCGGAGAGCGGAAAGAAATGATGATGTCCATCATCGTGATGCGTTATAAAGTCGAAACCGCAATGGAGGAGCATGCTCCACGCACAAATGACAATCCCTTCGGAATTGAGTAGGTAATACCCAATTCCCAAAACGATCAAAATCAGCGGAATCGCGTTGAAGAGATCAAAGAACGTTTGCCACGGCTCTATGAAGTATCGGGAATCCCAGAGTTCACGTTGGGGTGTCTTACGGATAAAAGTCTCGACTGCGAAGAAGATGAACATCGGTAAGTCAGGAAGGACAGCACCTATGAAGGCATAAAAGTGAAGGAAAGGTTTGTCTCGCTTTGAAAGGAGGGCTATGTTGAGGATGGCATGCGAATGTGTAACCATTATTACATTGGCTTTTGGCTACCTATCGGTAAGATGGTCGATATTCTGAAGCCCCTTAAAGATGCCAAATCTCGCCAGCGAACCTCGGAAACAGACAATCAAGTAGGACGACCTGAGCTGTTCCCTTCGTCCAGCAATCAACGAAATTTGATGTTAATTCCTCTGTCCGACACCGTCCGCATAGCAATTGTAAAAAAGTTAAATCAGGGAATGCTGCATCTCCGTCTTCAACGTCTCCCGGACTCCAATCAGTAATATCTATGATGCGACCTCGTTCAAATTTGAGGTGTATTCCACTTCGATAGAAGTTGAGTTTGAGTTCACCGATGTAACCCTCCGCGACAGTTCCGATGAGATGTTTTTCGAGTGCAGGTTGGATATGCCGTAGAAACGCTATTAAATCCGGCACGCGGATATACCACGCGTATGGCGGATCCTTACGGACAACACCTTTGGGGAGTGCCTGATAGACAGGATGCTCACGTCCTAACATAAACTGCACGCCTGTCGCTTTTGGGTTGTCACCCTCGGCAACAATCGGTGTCGTCTCTGCTTTTTTCCACAACGCTCGCAGTAGCGATGGAATGTGATGTAGATAGCCTACTCCGGGTTTGAGCTCCATTCGCATTACAAGAAAATTGTCATAACACCACTGGAAATGTTGAACATAACCGAGTCGGGTCCGTTCCATATCTTCAATGAGTAAGAATTCCTGCCTCGCTTCACTCCCCACTGAACGCCCACTGAATTCATACTCCCACAACGCAGAACTTCGGGGACATGCAAAAACGTCAGATTGAATCGCGTGTGCATAGACATCTTGAATGAAAACGTTATCTGCATCCGTTCGCGGTCGGAGCCGACACGTCTCGCTCTGCCCTTTTTTCAGCGCGGGGATATGTATCCCGTCGATAACACGCTCTGCTTCCATATCCAGTGCCATTTCATACCCGAACAGTCGGTAATACCATGGGATACCTGTGATACCTTGCACCAACTCACCGCGTGCCTCACTCAACGCATGGATCACCTCGAACTGTTTTCGAACCAAGCCTCTTCTGCGGTACTCGGGTTCAGTCGCGACAAATTCAGGTTGCCCGAATTTGAAGGGGATACCACTATATGTCCATGTCTGTGAGATGAGACAGAGGGATGACACAATTTTCCGTGTCTTAACATTTTCAACAACAGTGAAATCGCTTGCTTTGCAGGTGGGATGATCTCCTGACATCAAATCCCGAATACCTGGTCCCACGCTTACCTCTTCATGGAGCCGCGTGTTGAATTCAGCAAGTTCATCCGTATCGGCAGGAGTGGCAAATCGGAGTTTTAGGTCGTCCCCGAGATCCATCGGCATTTGTGAGAGAATGCTGTTTTTCGGCATTTACGTTCCCTATGGACAGATAATAAAAAGGATTGTACCACGAAGTCACGAACACGTCAAATGCAACAGGTAGGAGGGATTTCCAATTTAGAGATTCATCTGCTATTTCTTATGAAAAAACGCTCAGGATCTGCAGCATTTCGTAGCGTAGGAAACTGTTGATCTCCTACGCTCGAAGGGACACAACCTAACAGGTTATGCTACAAGATGGCAGCGTAGGTTAAAAATAATGAATATTTTTGGAAATATCGGTATAATGATATAGGCTTTTTTGAGCAGAAATCTGTTTCCATATCCTATCGTTAACATGCAACTCAAACCACGTCCCGCACTCTATTTTCTCATCCCGTATCTATTGGGTATCATCGCAGGCAAATGGACATCTATCCCGTTTCTGTGGCTTTGGATATTTGTACTCCTCTGTTTTATCGGCAGCCTCGTCGCAAGAAATCGTCGGCGATTCCTTTGTTATGCACTGCTCCATCTGTCTATCTTTGCTGGCGGAATGCTCCGTTTAGAAACCGCATCCGATTTGCCAATCCCACCCCATTTTTACAACAAACCGGTTAGTTTTTCAGGTATGACGACATATCAACCCGAACGCGGAGAGGAATGGGATGCATGTTCTGCCGTGGGTGAACTGCAGTTATTGTCAGATCCAGCACAACGGGTATCGGCAAAAGTTCTCATCAGATTTCAGGAATTGTTACCGCTCCGTTACGGCAAACATCTAACGTTGACCGGTGTTCTACGTCAACCACAAGGCAAGCGCAATCCCGGAGGTTTCGATTACCAAGCTTATCTTTCTCGGCAAGGGATCATTGGGATAATTGAGGCGAAAGGGCTTGTACGAATCGGTGAACAGCGCGGGTTTCCACCCTTACGCTGGATAGAGACACTCCGTCTCCATACCGAACAGCTGATTGATGTTACCTATACAGAAACCAAAGTCGAAACGCCTCTCCTTGAACCCTCATTGCATGCCCAACTCCTCAAAGGTATCTTACTCGGTAAACGGAGTGATGTTCCGACAGAAACATTGGATATCTTCCGAAACAGTGGGACCTTCCACGTCCTTGCTGTGTCCGGTCTGCATGTAGGGCTTGTCGCGATGTTCTGCTATTTCGGTTTCTCACTTTTCCGGTTCCCGCAGAAGATACTTTGTCTCTTGACGATTATAGCAGTGCTGATTTATGCATGTCTCATCGGTTTCCGCCCCTCTGTCTTTCGTGCGTCGCTCATGGCAATCCTGTTTCTCTTTGCAACCCTCATTGATCGGGATGTGGATATCTTCAATCTGTTAGCGTTTGCGGCGTTAGTGCTGCTCCTTTTAAATCCACTACAAATCTGGGATGTCGGATTCCAATTATCATTCGTTGCGGTTGCTTCCATTGTCTATTTCGTCCCGAAAATGGAGAAACCGCTGCGTCCGCTGTGGGAGAGCACCGAAGATTCTGTCCTGACAAAATTTCGGAAGGCCGCAATCAAATGGATGGTACTTTCCTACCTCGTGACGTTCGCGGCACAAATCGGGACGGGCCCCCTCATAGCCTACCACTTCTTCCGATCATATCCACTCGGCATCATCGTCGGTCCGTTCGCAGTCGGACTCGTATCGCTCATCGTTGCGGTGGGTATGGCATCCGTGTGTGTCGGTTTTATCTGGCTCCCATTCGCGAAACTGCTTGGCGTTCTCAATCATGTGATTATCTCTATCTTCTTGACGCTGATTGGTGTGTTCGGACAGATATGGGGAGTAGTCAAGTTAACACCACCAACGTTAGGTCTATTTGTCCTCTACATTGCTGGCTGTTTAGCTATTACACATTGGCGGGTCGTCTATCGCCAATGGAAAATAGCAAGCCTTATCGGATTGTCTGTTGTAACGATCTGGGTTTGGGATACCGCCTTCCACGAGAAGGGAAGATTCTTGGAAGTAATTACGTTGGATGTCGGGCAAGGAGATGCCGCAATCGTTAGATTTCCAGATAGTCGAACAATGCTGATTGATGGTGGCATCCGACGAAGTTACTACGACAAGCAGAAACGGAAACAGGTTGAATACGATGTAGGCGAGCGGATTATTGAACCCTACCTTGATTTTCACGGCATTCGGGAACTCGATATAGTCGTCCTAACGCATCCAGATCTCGACCATGGCGGTGGACTGGCATATATTTTACAGAACTTTAAAGTAGGGCAGGTGCTCGGTATATCGGATGTGCCGCTCGACTCTGAGACGCATAGACGCTTATATGATGTTGTCAAAGCACAGAACATCCCGTATTCGTTTCCGTATGCCGGAGAGGTAGAATTTACATCAACTGCGACACTCAATCTTTTACATCCCATCGATGCCGGTTCTACGAATCTAATGGATACGGACAGAAACAACGATTCACTCGTGGTGAAGATTGTTTGTGGTGAAGTGGACATCCTGTTCACAGGTGACATCGGTAAAAAAGCGGAATCTCGACTCATCGCGTCAAGGCAAGACCTACGTTCAGAAATTCTAAAAGTGCCGCACCACGGCAGCCGCACATCGAGCAGTGCTCCGTTTTTAGATGCCGTTCAGCCGCGTTATGCGATCTTTTCACTCGGTCAAGGGAATCGTTATCAATTTCCACATACCGATGTGGTGAATCGGTATCAAGCACGTGAGTGTCTAATGTTACGAACCGACGAATCAGGAGCGATCACCCTGCGTACCGATGGGACAAGGTGTTGGATAGATACAGAGTTGTAAGAGAGTGGAACCCCCAAGCAAAGACACTACGATTCCCGACTCTTTAGGTGCAGGACAATGCTGACTGCTGACAGTTCACTGTAAAGAGGGTGTAATAGCAACGCGAAGTACCTCTTGGCGAAATGCATGTTCAAATGCGGTGTTAATTTCCGATAATTGGTATGTTTCTCCGATAAGTTCGGCGAATGGGTAACGGCTCCGATTCTCCTCCACAAAACGTATGGATTCACCGAGAGCGGTATGATGATAATTATGAATACCTCGTAGCACGACACATTTTGTGACGAGTTGGTGTGCATCGACAGTAATGTCGGCGTTTGGATAGACATAACCGAGTGTCACACATCTCCCACCGGTTGCTAACCATGTAATCAAGTTAGGGATTCCAATCGTCGCACCGCTGACTTCTACACCGAGATCGGCCCCACGTCCGTTCGTGAGTTCTTTGAGTGCTGTGTCTATTTCCACAACGGATGTCTTGTCTGGATTGAAGGTGTGCGTTGCCCCGAAGCGTCGGGCAATCTCCAGACGACTTTCGTTGCTGTCCACAACGACGATCGCTTCATATCCTTTTTCATGTAGATAGCATGTCGCATAAATTCCTAACATGCCGGCACCGTGGACAATTGCTGTCTCACCGGAGCGTGTGCCGATGTTTATCAGGCCGTTCACTACGGTTGCAAGCGCACAGTTGATAGGTACCGCTTCTTGGTCTGTCATCGCGTCAGGAATACGGTAGACGGCTGTCCCCGGACGCAATAGGATATGCGATGCAAATCCACCTGAGAAGGCATCTGCACCTTCACTCCGCGCGTGCCCGTATTTGAACATCGTCTCGCATTTCTGTGGAAGATCCCGATTGACACAATAGTCACACGCTCCACAAGAAGTCGTGAGACTCCATGTAATCCGATCGCCTTCACGGAGCGCGTCTCCAGTTGCTGAACGAAGACGTGTTGGTGCCGCAACAGTCCCGACGATTTCATGCCCGAGTATACATGGAATCTCAGCACCGCGGCGACCTGATACTGTGTGAAGGTCGGAGCCACAGATAGTTGAAAGGGATACGCGGACGAGAATACTGTCTGGAGTGGCAACTACAGGCATCTCGCAAACTTCAAATGGTAGACCTACGCCGTGGAATTGTGAAATCTGTGCGGATATTTGCATTGTCCGACTATTCCTTTGCTTCTTGCTGTAGGAGCGAGTTGTACTCGCGATTTTTACGGTTGCTGCCGCTATTTTCTTGCTGATTGCTGGCAACTGATCGCTGACTGTTGTTTTTCTACTTTACAGGACTTACGCAATTTTGACAATAACACGGTCTCTGAGCGGGAAACCCACCGACAAAAATACACACGGTACCCTGACACACCCTCACAGGTTATGCTACAAAAGAGCAGCATGCGTAAGTCCTAATTTAATTTGACAAACTCAGAAGGTTCACGTATCATATATTATAACATAAGCTGCTACGGACACAATTTTAGATATTCATCTGCTATGTTTCAGTGAAAAACGTTCGGCATCCGCAGCATTCCATAGCGTCCGCTGTGGGTCTCCTGCGCCCAAAGAGGCACAACCTAACAGGTTATGCTACAAAGATAGCAACTTGGGTTATTATACGCTATTTTATTATAGATACTAAAATTTGGAAAAACTACTCTTTATTCCAGTCTATTCTTTCTTCTCGCTAAATTTGTAGTCCGTAATGTAATGGAGGATGGATAGAGGGAACACACCTGACAGTTCAAATGCCCTCCATTACTCCGCAAGGAATCATTAAAGTATGAACAGAACTGCTGAAGTTCTTATTGAAGCCTTACCTTATATCCGCCGCTTTTACGATCGGCGGATTGTTATCAAATATGGTGGTGCCGCGATGGAGGAGGAAACGCTCATCCATTCTGTCATGCAGGACATTGTCCTGATGAAATATGTCGGCATCCGACCTATTATAGTTCATGGTGGAGGACCGAGAATCACCGCGTGGATGGATAAAATTGGGAAAGTCCCGGAATTTGTACAGGGGTTGCGAGTAACCGATGCTGAAACGGTTGAAATCGCTGAGATGGTACTTGGGTCAATCAATAAGGAGATTGTCGCTAGAATCAACCAACACGGTGGAAAAGCGATTGGGTTGTCCGGGAAGGACGCGAACCTGATACTCGCGGAGAAGCAGGAAACGCAAGTTACCGACGAAAACGGACGGCTCACAGATGTTGACCTGGGATTTGTAGGAAAAATAATTGGTGTGAACACTGAATCAATTACAACACTTGACAGGGCGGATTATATTCCCATCATCGCTCCAATTGGTATAGGTGTTGATGGACAAACCTATAACATCAATGCTGATACAATGGCGGGTGAGATCGCATCCGCATTCCAATCAGAGAAGTTGATTGTTCTCACGGATACGCTCGGTATCCTCCGCGATCTATCGGATATCTCGTCGCTAATGCCTACCATTCGTATGAGAGAAATAGACTCGTTGATTGAAGAAGGTCTCGTCGCAGGGGGTATGCTTCCTAAGGTAGAGGCGTGCAGGACAGCACTCATGGGGGGTGTTTATAAAACGCATATTATTGATGGCCGTATTCCTCACTCGCTACTCCTTGAAGTCTTCACAGAGGGCGGAATCGGTACCGAGATTGTGAGATAGATGAACCTAAGTTGGTCCTGGCACGTTTTTAGGAAACCGACAGCTGCTGCTTTTCAGCGGAAATCTTTCAGTATTTGGATATTTTGTTATGCACAGGCTAACGGTCTCCTATGCTACATATTTGTGGACATTTATGCACAGGAGACCCACGGTTTCCTATGCTACGGAACTGGCAACTTGGGTTAAAATAGCAACTGGAATTAGGTAAGCGAGGCAAACGATGAGCACACGCAAGAAAATTGCCGCAATTATTACAACATACTACCAGCACTCACATGCAGACGTGATTGCAACGAAATATATGAAGGGATTCCCGACAGATACTGGGCATCAGATGCCTCGCGTGGAATTGGTGTCCATATATCTGGATCAGGTAGACGATCGGGACATTGGGGTCGGTTTAGCTGCCGAGAATAATGTTCCGATCTATCCGAGTATTCGACAAGCATTGACACTCGGTGGGAATGAACTGGCTGTAGACGGTGTACTACTTATCGGTGAACACGGCGACTATCCGTATAACGAGATCGGGCAACACATGTACCCGCGTCGCTATATGTTTGAGCAGATTTGCGGTGTTTTTGTATCGAGTGGTAGGTCGGTCCCTGTGTTCTGTGATAAGCACCTCTCCTATAATTGGGACGATGCCATTTGGATGTATCATCGCGCGAAAACACTCGATGTTCCGTTTATGGCAGGTTCTTCGCTACCGCTCTCTTGGCGGAAACCCTTTTTGGAACATCCGCTCGATACAGAGATGGAATCGGCTATTAGTATCGGTTACGCGGGTGTAGAGTCATACGGTTTTCATTCGCTTGAGACGCTACAGTGTATGATTGAACGTCGACAAGGTGGTGAATCAGGTGTCGTGGCGATTCAGTGTCTGGAAGGAAATGCGGTTTGGGAGGCAGGCGAGTCTGGAAAGTGGTCTCTCGATTTAGTAGAGAGGGCATGTGCTCAGATCGAGAATCGTCCGGGGACCACCTTTATAGAAGGTTGCCCGAATCCAACTGCGTTTCTGTTGGAGCATCGCGACGGATTCCGTTCTGCTGTGCTAATGCTGACCGGTTACGTCGCTGATTTCGCTTACGCTGTGAAGGCGGGCGATACCTATTACGCGACGGAATTCTATCTACAGAATGGGCCCCCACATGCCCATTTCAGTTATTTGAGTCTCAATATCGAAGAGATGTTCGTAACAGGGGAGCCACAGTATCCTGTGGAACGGACCCTACTGGTGACAGGTGTTCTTGATGCGCTCATGCACTCGCGGGCGGAAGGGCACGTCCGAATTGAGACTCCACATTTAGCAGAACTTGCATATCATTCCTACGAGAAGATGCCTATCCGACCTGTAGCACCGCGTCCTGAAGGTTCAACGTTAACGTAAAAGCGCGGTTGAAGAACCGCGCCTGCAAATTTGATCGAAATGGATGAACCGCCTTAGCGTTCTGGACGCGCTGGCACACCAGTTTCCGCAGATTCGTAGATGAGATCCATCAATTCAGATTGAATGATCCCGTTCATCGGACTGGTTCGTGGTTCTGCCCTACCCAAAATAGTATCAATGAAGTTGTCATCAGGTGAACCAGCGGACATGTCATCTGTAATTGGAGGTGGATCCAATGCTTCCCCACCTTTCCAGACGCGAATCCAACCACCACCCCAGCCATCAACCTCGATCCTACCGTTCTCGAACACCAGTGCCATGTGTGTACCGCCGGGGCTTGGGCAATTGCCACTCACTGCCATCGCCGCGAGGACTCCGCTTTCAAACTTGACGTTGATTGAGGAATTGATGTCAACGTCCCTGTCTTGGTTGTCTGTATAGGCATAGACTTCAGCGACTTTCGACTCGACTGCCCAACAGAGACTGTTCAGAAGGTGTGCTCCGCTATCATAAGCTTGTCCACCGCCGGAAAGTTTCGGATTCTGGCGCCATGTCCCCGTTGTGCCACCTTTCCAGCCTTGCGTGATATAACCAATGACCAATTCCAATTTGCCAAATTCCCCACTACGGATGATTTCCCGGGTATAATAGAAATTGGGCGTGCATGGCGTATTGTAGCCGATAGTCAGTGTTAATCCGGTCTTTTCCGCTTTTTCTGCAATGGTGTAGGCATCTTTAGATGATGTCACCATGGGCTTTTCCATCAAAACATGGCAGCCTGCATCAAGTGCTTGCATTCCCTGCTCAAAGTGGAGCGTGTGCGGTGTAGAGATGACCACGGCACCTGGTGATGTCTCTTTTAGCATTGTGCCGATGTCGTCATAGGCACCGGGGCGCGGACTCAGATCGGACAAGTTCCGATCAATATAACTGTTAGCGATGTCGGTATTCACATCGCAAGTACCGACGATTTGTACGTCGGCATTCGCATTCATTCGTCTGGCGTGACCTGATGAGTTTCCACCACACCCAATCATGGCAAGTCTAATCTTCGCCATATTTTTCTCCTTGTTTTCCGTTGCGTAGCATTGTCCCGCAATGCCCATCAATTAAAAGCCTAAACGATTGGGCTTTCATACTTAAATTTAGATAAGTCGGCGACACGAATAGCACCCTCACCGAATACTCGCGTAAAGGTATGTCCGTGATGTGACTTCGTCTCCCCATGCATATAGCAGACACTGAACGCGCGCCGCGGAATATCCGTATTGTTCGTCCCAGAACTGTGTAGCATCCAATTGTGGAGTAAGACCACTTCTCCCGCCTTCAACTCCATTGGGAGCGGTATAGCTTTCGCAACGATGTCGTCAATATGTTCTTGTGTGAGAAAACCAGATCCGTTTTCAGGATTAATAAGCCTGTTATGTGACTTCGGAATGATATGTACACAGCCATTCGCAGTCGTTGCCGGGTCCAGAGCGGTATAAATCGTAATCTGCGGATCGCGATCCAGATCTCTCCACCTATCTTGATGCCATGTCAGCTGAGTGCCTTCATGTGCTGGTTTGTTCATAAACATTGCCCGAAAACAGGCAACAGGGATGTCATCTCCGTAGATTTTTGCACACACCTCTTGGAATACGGGTTTCTGGAGATACTCCAAGAAAATCGGATCGAGTTCAAGGTTCTGTATTTTTCGATACAGCAACGTAGCACCTTTGTGCCCTTTAGATTGCGGCCCTGGTGAGTTCTTTCCGGGCTCCCGATCCAATTGCATCATAATTCGATCATAATCCAGCGGTGCCTTACCGAGCATGATCTCATCCATCTGCTGCTGTAGTCTATCGAGTTCGGCATCCGTCGCGACTTGTCCGATGCGTACATAACCGTTTTCCCAAAAATGTTCCCACTGTTCATCTGTTATATGGTGTTCCATGCTGTGCCTCCCAGTTGAGCATGCCCTGATTCCAAATAAATCTTATACGAAAGTATAACATATTTTTTCAGTAGTATAAAAGAAAATTACAAATCAGAATCAGAAGGGATCTGTGGTTTTCGGTTTTTTATGGATATCCAGTAAGGCATACGCATTTTCACGGAGATTTGGACGGATGTCGGTGTGACGTAGGTTCAAGAGGCAATATGCCATCTTTTTGTGAAACAACGAATGTGAGAATAGAATTAACTTTACGCTAATATCCATCGTGCATCCGTATAGGCACGAACTATAAAAAAACGAGGCACCAGAAATCTATCGAGTATCACGTTTTCGTAAAATAATGCAACCTTTCGGGACGTAAATGTCGTCACCCTAATCATTAGAGGTTAAATTTTAGTCAAAATGTGATTTGCATGCTTAACAGAACTTCCACTAAAAAAACAAGTTGTCAGTCATGTAGCATAGGAGACCGTTGGTTTCCTGTGCATCCTCGCACGCAGGCTAACGGTCTCCTACGCTACAAACTGCTGCAGGTCATGAAGGTTTTTCACTGAAAATGGCAGCTGCGTCTCTCAAATTGTGGAAGTAGCAACTTGTGTTATAGTAGATTCCGTAATTACTTGGACACTTGTATCGTCGTGTGAACTATGAAATTATCTGATGCACAGGAAACCAACGGTCTCCTATGCTACAAGTGTCAACTTATTTTCGGGTTTTACTATAAAAAACGTGTATGTTTGTGTTTATCGGTAGAATAACACAGCAGTCTAACGCTTAAGGTTACATTGCTTCTACCAAAGGATAATAGTCTTACAGGAAATTTAAGATGGCACACACTGACGCTGAACTTATCCGCCGTATATTGCAGGGGGACCAGGGCGCATTCAGTTCCTTGGTCAAGAAGTATCAGAAAGGGGTTCACACGCTTGCGTGGCGGAAGATCGGTGATTTTCACATTGCACAAGAAATTACGCAAGATGCGTTTCTCACTGCGTATCAGAAACTTAGAACGTTGAAAAACCATAATCAATTTGCAGGATGGCTGTATGTTATCGCGGCGAATTTGTGTTGCGATTGGCTCAAAAGGAATCGTCTACCAATGGAATCCTTAGATGCCGACAATACGAATGAGGTGAACAAGGTGTCCTATTCCCGATATGTAACAAAAAGACAAGCAGCCGAAGCCGATGAGACGCGTCGTGAGATCGTCAGGCAACTGCTTAAAAAATTACCGGAAAGTGAACGGACAGTAATGATGCTCCATTATCTCGGTGAGATGCCGATTAAAGCCATCAGCGAGTTTCTCGGTGTATCCGCAAATACCGTCAAGAGTCGACTCAGTCGCGCACGGAATCGCCTAAAGAAGGAGAAAGACATGATTCAACAACACCTCGGTAGTTTCCAACTACCGGCTCACTTAACAGAGAACATCATGCGAGAAATCTCGCGTATGACTCCGACAATACCTACTGGAAATAAACCTGTGGTGCCTTGGGTGTTTTCTGCCCTCTCTGCTGTTTTAATTTTTCTGCTGATGGGAACTGGTACGCAGTATCTTTCTCGTTTTCAGAAACCCTACGACATGAACGCCACATCGGAACGAACGGTTGAACTGATTGAGGCGGTTTTTGTCTTAGATTCACCAGCGAAACCTGCAATGCGGAATCAGATAGGAACGTCAGATACTCCCGGGGAAAATCCCGGTGCCAGTCAGCAACCGGACGCAAAACTCTTCGCCGCAGCACTTGTAGATGAAACTGAGATTTCAACACCGAAACCGCAGTGGATACAAACGAAGGGACCCGCAGGCGGGCATGTCAATACCCTCTTCACGACAAGACGTGGAGACATCTACGCTGGTACCTCCACGAATTTTTACAAGTTGGCAGACGAAGGACATTCGTGGAAACTCGTCATCGCCGGAAATCTTACCTCACTCAACCTGCAAGATTTCATAATAGGTAGCGCAAAACAAATAGTAGAGCGGGACGATACACTCTATATCGTTACTGATGCGGAGGTGTTGACTTCTACAGATGATGGTGAGACTTGGAATTCGCTCGGTGCGCACCCTAAAGGGCAGCCCGTTGGGCTTGTCATAACGGATGCGGTTCCTGGGGCAGAAGTCGACATGACCCTGAACTTTGCTGTTGTTGGAGGGATATTTCGTTCTGTGGATGCCGGCAAGTCGTGGATACCTCTAAACGATGAGAACCTCGCGGGTCGAAAAATTCGTGCAATCGCCGCCGTTGAAAATACTCTGTTTGCTGGAACCGACAACGGACTTTATCGTCTCAACACGGATACATGGGAAAGATTAACCATTCGTCCAACAGAAATGTCCGAAAATGAATTCGCTATCCATGCGTTAGCGGTCGATGAACACCGTCTCTATGTTGCCACAGGGGACGAACTTACTAACCAGAATCAGAGAGGGAGACAACTTAAATTGTCGCTGACAGGAAATGATCAGTGGTCCCTTTACCGCTCAACAGATCAGGGGGATACATGGTATTCCATAGATCCAAAAGAAAGACAGGAGGCGGAGGCAGAAAAGCAACAAAAGACTCGATTTTCTCTGACATCCCCATTCCCTGGTGCAGGGGCAACAGAAATCTATCTACCGAGTATCAAGGTCTTCGCGGCGCAAGGCAAGGTTACAGTCGTAGATGCGTTTGGAGCGTTTTTCTACTCCATGAACGCTGGTGAAACTTGGACTGCTTTAGATGTAGAGGGCAGCTTATCTTATAGGATGCCTCCGCCTGTGCTGATGATCGACGCGAGTACCTTCTATAGAGGAACATCTGCCGGGGTTCAACACACGATGGACGGTGGCAAATCATGGCACTGGTTAAACACGGGACTTGTGGGAACCCCTGTTCAAACACTGATTGCTGTGAAGGGCAAACTCTATGCAAATTCAATAGATGGGTTTGTCTTCTCAACGGACAGGGGTGAATCGTGGAGATCGCTTCCCGGGGGGCTTGACCACGGTCTCTTTATTGAGGCATTTGAAGGTGCTCTCTATGTGAAGAGGGGAAATCAGATGAATTTTCCGTCACCGTTGCTTCGACTCTCTATCGAGGACCATAGCATAAACTTTATAGAGGATATGCCGGCTTTTGAAAGCATCAATTCACATAAAACAAACGACGAAATGGGCAAGATCCTGCAGGAGGCATTTGCGAACATCGGGCCTCAGAATCTTGCAGAAGGAGTGCAACCCAATCTTGAGGATATTGATTTCGATCAGTTAAATGAAACTCTCAATAAGACTCTTCAAGAGCAAGTCTCTGCTGGTCTGATGTCGTTTATTGGAAACTTTGCTGTTAGTGGTGATACGTACTATGTCGAGTACGAACAGATGCTTTTCAGATGGAAACCCGGCATGAGGGAGTGGCATAACACAGGGTTAGTCGATAAAGGCGAGGACCCTTTTTCATCTTTAATATCCGGACCTTTTGATTATTCTGCTAATATTGCTACTGCTTATGATTCGATTACTTCTAAGGGTTTCAAAATTGCCGTGTCAGGTAGCACTGTTTACATCGGAAAACGGGATGGCCACCTCTTCCAATCGTTTGATGAGGGACACACTTGGAACGATGTTACTGAAAATATCCCGTTCTCTTTTGAGAAATTCAAAGCAATCTCCTTCGCAGGACGAACTGTTTATGTCGCAACCGATAAAGGTGTTGCGTATTCAAGCGATGGGACTCATTGGCACGCCGCAACCGATACCGATAGTAGAGCCCTCATCGTCTCACGATTAACAGCGGAAGGCACAACGGTGTATGGACAGACCGACCAACACGTGTATCTGTTGAAAGAGGGTTCCAATATATGGGAACAGGCAACGCCAGAAATCCCAGGTTCTGTTATCTCTTTCGCTGTTGATGGTAACACACTTTATGTTGGGACTGTTAATCGTGGTGTCCTATGTTTCGACCTCGACACGGGAAAGAGAGAAAAACTGTGAGGACTTCATATTGAGATATTTGAAGAACTCAAGAAACTTTAAGTAGATGACGAAGACGGAAAAGTCATTTTCAGTATTAAAATCGAGGAGTTCTGTAAACCTGCTTTGTAGATCCATCGTTAAACCTTTCATACGCAATTGGACAATGCCCACTTAAGTTATTATAACCTAAGTTGCCAGTTCTGTAGCATAACCTGTTAGGTTGTGCAGCTTCACACCGCAGATGCACAGGAGACCCACGGTTTCCTATGCTACTCACAGATATTGGGGCTGTTGCTTATGAAATACGTAGTATATATCATAGTGTTTCTCATCCTGACTGGGATGGTGCAAACGTTTGCTGAAATGCCAGACGGCACAATCTCTTTGGATTGCCCTGATACGCCAAACGCCAAGTTTCAATTCCACTTCACCCGTGAACTGATCGCACTCGCCTTCACGACAGTCCCCTTCAATACAGTTAATGATCTTTACATCCAAATCTACGACAGTGAAACAGGTATTTATGACAAACTCATTCAATATTATAGCGAGAAATTGAAAGCGGAAGACTGGCATGGTGTCCAAGAAGATGATAGGCTTCGACTCTATGTCCTGAACGGCACTGCTATGCAAGGCACAGATGAAGATAACACCTTCAGGGGTATCTTTGTAGTCGTAAAAAGCGATGAGAATGTCTACCTGCTAAACATCGTTGGCAGTATTCCATCACAACAGGCAGGACAGGTCTTATCGAATCTCGGTGAACTCGGTATTGATATCCCTGAATTGGAAGCACTATCCGTGTTAGAAGTTGACAAACAACCCTCGGTTGCACCAACGCGGTTCCGTACTAACGATGGTTTCCCCATCTATGAAGTCCAAATCCAAGGCAATGATAGAATTGATACGGCGGAGATTCTCGAAACCCTTGAATCGGGGGACGAGGACATCCAAAAAGCGGTAGACACAATGCACGGAAAAATGAGGGACAGGTTAGAGGGAGTAGGAACGTCAGTTAAACATAAAGATGGTAAGCATATTGCGGTCGTTACTGTGAAGGAACGTCCTTTACAGTCCTCAGGCTTTGGTGGCGGGGGACCTATCATTAAGTTTAACCGTGTCACAGGTTGGGAGCTCGGTGCTTTGCTGGAGAATAGGTTCCCGGGTGCGCGCCTTTCAAATGGGACTTATGCTTCAAAGCTTTTTGGATATGTAGGCTACGGATTTGGGAATCGGCTTGTCAATTATGAAGTGGGTGGAAACACAATGCCTTTTTTGGAATATACACGCCGCTCAACACCAACTGCTACTGGAGATAGATTCGATAGGTGGTATCTCGGATTCGGAGTGAATGCCAAAGTTTATCGTATTACGGACATCACTGCGCCAATTCTCATGGACACCACCGCACCGATTCTCGCTATCACTAATTATGATTCACCTTTTCCGTTGCTGTATCCTCTTTTCGGTGGGACGGAACTTCATAATTATTACTCGAGAAGCGGATTTGAAATTGGATTTCGATGGCAAAAATTGCCGCGACCAAAATATAGTGCTACCCCGACGCATTTATTTGCCTTGAAGTTTCTTACTGAAAACCACGAGAGTCTGGAAAAAAGCACAGATTGGCATCTTTTCAATTGGCGTTCAACGTCAAAAGTCCGAGAAAATCCAGCGATAACCCCCGGTCGTATGCGGAGCATCGTGTTTCAGTACAATCTTAACACCCGTCGAGGACATCTCGGTTGGCACAATTCCTTTACGGTTGAGCATAGCAACAGTGCACTCGGCTCAGACTTCGATTTTACCCGCTATCAACTTCATCTCAGTTATGCACATCCACTTGGTAGACATCAGATTCGTACGCGAGGGACCGGTAGTTTTTCAACCGCGTCTCTGCCGATTCAACGCCAATTCACCATCGGCGGACCAGGCGTATTGAACGGCTATCCGATCTACGCTTTTGCTGGTGATCGTGGTTATATCTTTAACATCGAATACTTTTACTCCTTTTCACCGGAGTTGGTTTTCTGGAGAAACATATCATACGATCCTACCCTTAATCTTTTTCTTGTGTTTTTCCTTGATGCAGGTCAAACGTGGCATGTGAACGACGAAACATTCACGTTTGTGCCGAAGAGCGATGCCGGCATCGGTTTCCAGTTTGGTAAAGGCGACTCCTTTCTACGATTTAACGTTGCCAAAGCTTTCGAATCAGAACGAGACGTGCAATTCAACATCCTCTGGTTTTATAGTTTTTAATCAGCAGAACAAGGAGCAACGAGATGCGAAGACGCACAAATCGCTCACTGCTACTGTCTTTAGGGTTTCACGTCTGCATGATGTTGGCAATTTCGCCGTTTCTGGTGAATCACTTCGCTGTGGAAAAAGAGAGCATCTCAGTTGAGATATTGGAGTCAGAACCTGAGAAGCGAGAGCGGATTTTACCGCCACGCCCACCTGTGGTACCACAAGTGCGTGAGATGGAATCGGTACCCTCTTCCCCCGCTTCACCGACATATTCGCCAGAGGTGACTGTGCCTAAAGCATCCGTTCATGCTGATATAATTCCTGATGTCGTTACGCACGCAGATCTTCCGCAAGCAGAGGCTCCGAGTCCTGTGTCCAATGCCAGTTTTGGGGAGGATGGAACACTCGCAGGTCCTGTTACCGCTGAGGGACAGCGAGGCCTCGGGGTTGGGGGACCAGGACGCGAGGGACGCGGGAGTGGTGGATCTGGGAATGGAAAACACTTTGCTCACGGGACAGGTATATCAGATGTCGGACTTGAGACCCTCGATGGTATAGAGGCGGGACTCGGTATCTTTGACACAGATGTGCTGGCTGGACACGGATTAATCGGGCAAGTCTACGTCCCGGGGGGTACGATCCATCGAATGCCGGATTTCGACCGCCTGACACCTGTCTATACCTTTGTTACACCAAATTTAGATGTCTCTAAACGAAACTATACACAGGGATTTCCGACTCCAGATATGCAATTTGTCGTTGAGGATTTCGCAATTCGCTTTAGAGGGAAGTTAGCGATTGACACACCTGGGTTGTATCACTTCGGGCTTTACTCAGATGATGGATCAAGACTATATATCGACGGGACGCTCGTAGTAGATAACGATGGAATTCATGAGGGGAGAGGGAGAAGCGGAAGCATAACGCTCTCAACAGGTTTGTATCCCGTCGAGATTCACTATTTTCAGGGACCTCGACACTCTATCGCGCTACAGTGGTACTATCAACCTCCAGATGGATTTTTTTCTGAGTGGAGTCGTTCCTATTCAATAACAACACCTACATGGAGTTTGCGCGCGGAGTCATATATGATGGGAAGGATTGTGCCGCCCGAAGTTATCTATCGCCCCGGCAAACCTCGCATTCCGGAGGCATTGAGAAAACTGCAGCAACGCCTGAGGAACATCGAAAGTAGTCGGTAAGGGAAATTTGATGAAATATACTATTCTAAAAGTATTGATAGTGTTTCTGCTTTTCATTAACCCTACAGTGCAATCACAGTCCAATCGTGCGACTGTTGCCTTTGATTTTCCAAATCTGCCATCATCTGAATTCTATTTTGATTTAGATAGACGTGTCATCGCACTTGTGATGGAGGATCCCACATCCAACATTGGACCATTGTTTAACAACATAGACAACTTACAACTCCGCAGTTATCGAAGTCGGTCTGTCAATCTTAAGGAAGTTGTTCAATATTACGGAAAAACCTTAAAAGAGCGAGGCTGGAACGCCTTAGGACAAACTTCCCAAGGCGATGTCGAAAAGGTCAATTTGCATCTCTATACCCTTCAGGTAAATGCGACTATTCAGGGGGTCTTCGCTATTATTAAAAGTGGCGACGATGTGTATCTAATCAATATCGTTGGCGAAATCCCAAAAAGGCAGCTCGGTGACCTGCTACTCAATCTCCATCAACTCGGCATTGAAATCCCTGAACTCATGTCGCTTAAACCTCGCGATCTGGATATCGCTCCTCCTCCATCGCCGCCAATTCCTGAAATTGTTGAACCATTGCCAGGACCTCCTGTTACAACCGTTACTGCTGAGGAAACCCCATCTCTACAAGAAACCCAAGAATCGGCAAAGTCATGGAATTGGACTTTTGATGGCAAGCGAATTCAGGAGGTTCACATCCAAGGTGTCAATGGACTTGAAAGATCTAACATTGTGAAAGTCCTTGAAAATGGATCTGGGGACATCTCTGAAGTCATGCCTATTCTGACAAGAGTACTCCTCAATAGTTCCAAAAAGGCATCTCTACGCGTTGAAGGAGATGGTGCTAAACGCGTTGCGGTAATTACTGTGACGGATACTTCTATTACTCGAACAATATCTGTCCTGAAATCTTTGAATATCTCTGGCTCCCGTGGGGACCAAGTCCACAAATCAACATCATCTCTTGACAAATTGGTTTCAGAAAAATTAGCAGATGCTCAAACGTTAATCAGTGGAACCCGCTTTCGGGCAGGGGAGGCACCCATCCACGAAATACGCATCCAAGGGAATAAGAAAATATCGGAAACACAGATCCAACAGGTACTTGAAAACGGTCCTGAAGACCTTGAGCAATCTCTCAAAACGCTCTATAAAGCGATACCTTATTTTGACGAGGTGAACCTACAGGTAGAAGAGGAAAATTCAAAGTACATTGCCACGATCACTGTTGATGAGAAGCCACTTTCTACCGATGCGTATCTCGGTCTCAATCCACCCCTACGGCTCGGTTTCAACCGAGTAACAGGTTGGGAGATCGGCACGGGTTTTGAACTGGGCAAACGAAAGGATGTCGGCCCCCTTTGGACGTGGAACATCAGAAATTCAGAAAACAATTCTACCCCGAAACTTTTTGGAAAGGTTAGTTATGCCTTCGGTAATCCGGGTTTACATTACCGCATGGGTGGCAGTGTAGGTTGGGGAAACCCTTACATTTGGAACCTCGGATTGGCAGCACACATTCACCGTTTGACAGATGTCGTTGCCCCTGAACTTTTTCCGAACTACAACAAGCCATTACCTATTTTGCAACGTGTTATTGGTACACCGGACCTTCAAAATTACTATCTGCGACAAGGGGCTGAGATCGCAGTGCGATGGTCACCGGTTCTGCCGACCCATTTTTTTAAATTGGCGATGGTTGCTGAATCGCACGCGAGTCTACAGAGAAGCACAGATTGGTTTGTCGCCAATTGGGGGGCGAAACTCCGTGTGAGAGAGAATCCACCAATCATCCCCGGTCACCTGCGAAGTATCACCTTCCAGTACGATTTGAATAATGTGACGAATTCGGTGGGTTGGCACAATACGTTTTTCATAGAACACAGCAATGCCGCCGTGGGTTCTGATTTTGATTTTACACGTTTCCAATTACACTTCCGGTATGCCTTCCGTCTAAAAACCAACCGAATTCGCACCCGTTTCCTGTTTGGGTTTGCCGATTCGACTTTGCCAATTCAACGTCAGTTTGTCATTGGTGGAATGGCTGGACTCAGAGGATATCCTTGGAGCCGACAGACAAATGAATCTGAAGGTTTGATAACCTACAAAAGCGGACATACGTCTTCTCCGTATGCTTTTACAGGCGACCGTGGGTTTCTACTCAACGTTGAGTATCACTACCGTTTATCCAATCTATTCAGTTGGGGTATTTTCAGAAACGCATTTGCCATTGTCTTCTTTGATGAGGGGCAGGTCTGGAACGTATCCGGTCCAAAGTATACCTTCGATCCCAAAGGCAGTATCGGTATCGGTCTACAGTTTGGAGAAGATAATTCTGTTGTTGTCGTTGACGTTCCGGGTCTACACTCTGGAGGAAACGACTCTATTTTCAGAGTTAACATTGCAAAAGCTTTTGAATCTGGCACAGGTATCCAAGTTACGACAGTCTGGTCCCGTAGTTTTTAGTCTAAATCCTCACGTTCATTTGAACCTGTCCTTGTACATACGAATCTGGTTTAAGAGTAGCAGGACTTACGCAATTTTGACCATAGGGTGCTTTATGAGAGGGAGAACCCCCCAAATACAGATGTTCTCGTGGCACACCCTCACAGGTTATGCTACAAAAGAGCAGCACGCGTGAGTCCTGGGTAGATTAAATTCCTTCCATGTGCTACACTCTAATTCAGATGTTGGACCTACCTTCAAGCCGGGAAACATGCGAACTACCCAGTTGTTAGTTATTTTCATCGTGATGTCCTTATCTGTTATCCTACCGAATTCGGAAGGTGGTTCGGACCGATTTACCTTCGTCCGTCTAAAATATGGGGGTCAGCTCACCAGACGCAGTAGTTGGCGGGTGGATTGGCCTGCCTCCGATCGGAATTTTATCTGGCAACTCCGCAAGCAGACGAATATTGATGCCGATCCGCGTGAAAAAATTATTGACGTGGGTGCTACGGAATTATTTGAATATCCGTTTGCCTACATGTTAGAAGTTGGAAGTCTGAGATTAAGCCGAAAAGAGGCGAAGAATTTGCGCGAATATCTCTTACGAGGTGGTTTTATCTTCGTCGACGATTTCCATGGCGAGCGCGAGTGGAAACGGTTTTACACGGAATTCAAGAAGATTTTCCCAGATCGAGAGCCAGTGGATATCCCAATATCTCACCCGATTTTTCGATGTTTCTTCAAAATAGAAAAACTCATCCAGATTCCCGGGCTTCGCTCAATTTTTAGCGGACGAACGTATGAGAGATACGATGGGTATCCCGCGTACTGCCGCGGCGTTTATGACGACAATGGACGACTTATGATGATGATCAATTTCAATACCGACCTCGGAGACGCATGGGAGCATGCCGCTGAGGCTTTTTATCCACGTGAATATTCAGATGTCGCATTGCAAATGGGTATCAATGCGATTGTCTATGCTCTTACGCATTAATTCTCGTAATTATAATAGAGGCACCGATACTCATCTGTTGGCAGTCAGGGTCGAGTATGCTATAATTAGCCCATTGCAATCTTTTGGCGAACAGAATACTTCAACACGCGTAAAATGGAGAAGCATGTATGCTCAGTCGTAAACAGAAGTTAGAGTTTTATGAGAACGGTTATATCTCTATCCCTGGTGTCGTACCGCGACTGATGATAGACGCGGCACGGCAGGAAATTAATCATTCCATCGGCTCTGTCGGTATGAACGAAGGAGATTTAGCGCGTTACCGGGCGCAATCCTATTGCGACGAAATCCGCAACGCGCCTGCCGTCGTCGATCTTTTCAGCAAAACGCCTATCCTCAAACTTTCAGAGTCATTGATGGGTGAAGGGAACGTTCAAATCCCGAATTCAGGACAGATAGCATTGCGTTTCCCGGGTCCGTTGCACGTGGATCCAAATGAGCCGCATGGACACCTTGATGGATTGGGGAGCGGTACAAATGGAATGGCAAAAGGGATTTACCGGCGTGGATTTACCGCACTCGCTGTGATTTATCTCGCGGATGTCCCGGAACCCTATAGTGGGAACTTCACTGTCTGGCCCAAATCACACAGTTTTTTTGCTGACTATTTCAAAAAGGAAGGGCACGAAATATTGGCGAATGGGATGCCAAGGCCAGAATTACCGGAGGGCCCCATCCAGATAGTCGGTAAAGCAGGAGACGTGATCTTGACTCATCACCAGATCGTCCACACGGCGGCACCAAACGCTGCGGCTGATATCCGTTATGCAGTCATTTTCCGACTACGGCACGTTGATTGTGAGAAAAACGGGTATGATGCCTACACGGATATCTGGCACGAATGGCCCGGTATTCAAGAAGCGATAGCCGCATCTGACACCTAAAGCCACTGCTCGGGAAGAATAAAAAACGGGCGACATCAGAGCACCGCCCGTTAGTTTTTTATTTTTAGGACTTATGCAATTTTGACCATAGAACGTTTTGTGAGAGGGAGAACCCCAAAAAAACACAGATGTTCTCGTGGCACACCCTCACAGGTGATGCTACAAAAGAGCAGCACGCGTAAGCCCTAATTTTTACTGGACATCTTTGATGTATCCCCAAGTGGTACTCAATTTGCCCTTGGGATCCACTGCAAACGGATTCTCAGGACCACTGGCAAGGTGCTCTACCTCTTTCTCAGAGAGGGCACGGTGGAACAACATAAACTCGTCCAGAATTCCTTTGTATGCCCATGTGGGGCCTGTGGCTGCATCGAATGCAGCGGCTTCTGATCCAATCCCAATAAATCCATACCGTGACTGTCCCGCGCCGATAACCTTTGCGGGTGCATCTTCTTCTTGATCCAATTTTCCATCAACATATATCCGCTTCACTTTACCGTCAAATGTTGCCACGAGATGGTGCCATTTGTCATCCGCGACATCCGTCTCACCGAACCAATCATGGCAACATGGACAACAGGTATCAAAAGCAACAAAGGTGGTACCGTTGTTTCCACCAACATCGTCCCCTACAGCAAAACGGAAGAATTCACTCCGATCCCAGGATGCAATCATGCCTCGCTGATCTGCTTTCACCCATGCCGAGAAACTAATCTTTTTAATCGGATCGACATAATGGTGTTCCCGGACAGCGATGTAACTTGTTGCAACACCGGGAAACTCCAAACCTTCCCCAACCTTGCCTTTAACCGATTTGATATCCTTGTTTTTGATGAGCCCATCATTTCCGTTACCGGATACATCAACTACATCATCACCCTTGAGAGTGTCTTTGTTGAAGCTGTAGTAGATGATTAGGTCATCCTCTTTAACCACTTGTGCATCGGTTATCAACACTGGTTCCATCAAAATTAGCATTGATATCACTAAGCTGAACGTAAGAACAGTTTTCATAAGAAATCTCCTTCTGTAGTAAGAGCTATAGGTTATCAGTGTGCTGTTAAAACCATTCATATTGAGATGTCCATTTAATTTCACGCGGTCAACACCCGCCGATTCCATTATAGGATAAAAAGGATAAAAAACAATATTTTTTTTCTTTCGCTATATCAACATTGTTGTGGGGTCGCCAGTACTCCACACCGTTTCTAACTGCACAACGGGATAGGCATTGAGGGAATAAATGCTACACCTATCAGCACCCCGCGAAGTGTTACGCCGCGTTTAGGGGTCCTCTGTCAGGAATTTTTCCAAATAGAACACATCACAGGATCTATCCTCAAATTTCACATGTTTTTTGGCGACACCAATTTTCTCAAAACCGAGGTTACCATAAAATCGGAGTGCTCGTGTATTGTCTGCTATCACTTGAATGGAAATTTTCTCGTAGTTTTTCGTCTTTGCAAATATGAAAGACGTTTCCGCAAGCGAACGTCCAATGCTGTATCCACGGTAATTCGCTTGTATCCAGGTCCCAATTGTTGCTATATGTCGCATCGAATCGGTATAACGCGCCAAGCCGTCAGGTTCGATGACTTGGATACCGACAATGTTACTGTTCACCTCGGCAACGAACATCGCGCTTCGTGGACATAATCCTTCTATAAAGGCGCGTTCTTCATTTTCAGTGAAGGGGTTTGTGAGTGCGGTATATCGTGCCTCAAGAATAACTGAGTTAATGACGGATGCGACGGGTTCCGCATCGTCTGGAGCTGCTTTTCTAATGATGGGTTCCATATTTATCTCAACTAATGGTGAACAATGTTTCAACGATTTCTCTCGCGATTAGGAATATCCACCAACACCTAATAGCATCCGTTCTTCCATATCTGCATCTTCAAGAAAGGCATGGGTTAACCCATCTTCGGGTTGTGCGCCGCCGTGTGGCGATTTTCGTAGCCAGGTCGGTGTATAACTTAAAATTAACATTCTTCGTTTGGCTTTTAAGGTTGGTAAGCCGCGGTGCCAGAGGTTACCGTGGATCAGGACACCACCGCCTGATTTTACCCTTAACTCGATTTCACCTTCTACCGATTCGTAACTATTTGGTGTTGCCTTGTCTAACCAATCATGCGATCCAGGAACAACTGCGACCGCGCCGGTATCCTCGTTCAGATCATCGAGATAGATGAGACAATCGATGCAGTGTGGACGTGAGAACCACGGCGGCAACGGGTTAGATACGACACGTAGGTGTTGGTGCCACGGCGTTTGGTGTTCGCGATCATCACCCGGATAAGTGATGCGTGCACTCAGCCCCCGCAACCGGACAAGGGGTCCCATCATCGCCCGGGCAATTGATAAAGTCGGCTGGAATTTTAGGAGTTCTAAGAATGCTTCATCTTTGTCCATCAGATGACGAGGAATGAAGCCCCAACCCCGTCTACCAGCCATCGCGCTGTCTCGTTTTTCCCATTCCCGTTCCTCTAAACGATCTATAGCATCCCGCAATTTTTGGAGTGCCTCGCCTTGAAAGAGTCCTTCCCGAACGAGGTATCCTGTCTCGGAGAACGCCTGCAATTCTTCGAGACTTGCGTGCACCTCTATTTCCCAGTGTCCCCCGGTTTCTGCATCTGGATTGTGGTCGTTTAGCACTTCATACGCAAGTTTATGTCTTTCCATATTTCCCTCAGTTGACACAACTCGTCATGCAGTGTGTCAGGAACGAATTTGTCAGATCGTGGGCATCACATTGCCACCGCACACCGGAATATACGCGCCTGTGATGTAACTCGCGAGATCTGACGCGAGAAAAAGCACAACGTTGGCGATTTCTTGGGCAGTCCCACGACGTTGCATTGGCACCTTACGCCAATAGTGTTCATCGGACAGGCTCGCTTCACTCTTCTCGCTGACAGTCCATCCCGGTGCAACTTGGTTGACGGTGACACCATGGGCCCCAACCTCTTTGGCGAGCACTCGCAAGACACCGTCCATTCCGCGCTTGCCCGATGTGTAGGCACTCTGTCTTTCAAAGTTTTGCATAGAACACTCGGTATTAATACTGACGACCCGTCCCCACCCTGATTCGATCATCGCAGGGACAAAGGCTTGTGCCATGTAGACATTGTGCAGAACGCAGGACTGGAACTGGCTTTCGTAATCCTCAGCGGACTGTTCTAAAACCGAAGTCCAGTTATACTGAATTACAGCGTTATTGACGATGATGTCTGCCGCACCGAGTTGCTCTGAGACAACATCACGCATAGTGTTTATGGAATCCTGATTCGTGACATCCGCTTGCACTGCGGCTGCTCGTACGCCTTTGACGGTGATTTCATCTTGCAGGAGGTGTGCTGTCTCTTGGTCTCTATAGTAGCGGATTGCGATATCCGCACCCGCTTCAGCCAAGGTTCTTACCATTACACGTCCTAACGCGCCTGAACCGCCTGTAATGACTGCTACTTTATTGGAAAGGTCAATGGAAATCATGGCCACTCCATATCCTAAAAATACCGTGCTGTGTTATGGCTGTAACAAATCACCCGGAATACGAGACATCGGATAATTTGCGGCTTCGTCACGATTCGCAATGATTTCCGGAACTTCCCTATCCCAATAGTCTGGTATAGTATTCGGACGGCTATGCCATGCGAGAATTAACGTGCGTCGAACATCGGTAAAATTTCTGTGGGCGGAGTGTAAGATACGCGCATCTGCCATTACCAATGAACCCGCTTTTGCACAGACATCTACTTGATCCGGGTGATCACTAAACATGATGGGATGATCTGCATCAATAAACCGCGCCCCCTGCTCATGTGCTGGCACCAATATGTCGTGTAAATCGATACGTTTACGGTGTGTTCCCGGGATAACTTTTAGACAACCATTTTCCCGATTCGTATCCGTAAGATAATAGTTAAGAAAAATCGTTTGGGGCCACGGTGCGCAGCTCAGCGGATCGTTCCAGCGCATCCAATCTTGATGCCAATAGAGTGGGGGACCCCCGGATTCCTTCGTCAGAATAATGATCCCACCAGATGATATGAAATCTTCGAACCCAATCTGTGCCAAAGCATCGCGTGAGGGTTGCCATTCTAACAGTTTTTGAATATGGGCGTTATCTTCACCACGAACGTTGACGTGCTGTCCTTGATAGATAACGTCCTCGGGTTCTATATGTCCTGCGATAAGTCGTTCCGACTCGTCTCGGAGTTCTTGTAAAAATTCCTCTGTCAGAACATCATCAATAACGCAGAAACCCTCTTCTATCATTTGCTCCCGTTTTTGCAAAGCGACTTCAGGTGTCATGACACGCTCCTCTACTTACAAATAAGATGTGATTCTAAAACTCATCCTTGGAAGGGGTGGATTGAAAGTTCACTTTATTTTATACGAATCAATAGGAGAAAACAACAATTTTTTTCTCATTTTCGATCATCTTTTGCATTGCTACAGCAGTAAAATTTTTGATCTCCGTTAGACTTTATGTTATACTTTGCAAAATTCATCGTTGACCAGAAAGGCAGTCTTAGCACATGGAAGCTACAGGACGAACGGTAAATATTCCGAAATTGGAAATCTCCGATCAGGAACGTGCAGAAAGCAAACTCACGCCAGAAAGTATCGAGGCAGGAGTACGGCTGTTGCGCGAGGCAGGATTGGTAGTGATTGAAAGTGTTCTCCCACAGGATTGGATAGCAGAACTTGATGTCGCTATGGAAACCGTGTTGAGCAATGAAGATAACGGTCATGAAGGTGAACACCCGATGTTGAAAATGCCGTTCATGGATCCGCGCATCATTGATAACCCCTTCGCGATGCCGATTCTGAAAGCGGCGATGGGTGAGAAAGTGTACGCGTATCTGCCTTACGGTTGTAACTCAACTCGTCCCGGTAACGAAATTCAATGGATCCATCGAGATTCGGGACAACTCTTCCCTGAACTCCCGTTTGCACTACCGGTTTCAACTATCGTCGTTAACATCCCGCTTGTTGATTTCACAGTGGAAAACGGGGCGACAGAGGTATGGCCCGGTTCACATCTCATTGTTGATGACGAGGCAGTGCGTAACTCCCCGTACAACGTCTGTGAACCGGAACGGGCTGCAAATTACCCTTCATTTCAGTTAGAGATGCCTGCCGGTTCAGTCGTGGTGCGTGACATGCGGTGTTGGCACCGGGCAATGCCGAATCGAACAAAAAATACTGTCCGGCATATGCTTGCACTCGTCTATTTTCGCCGGTTTCACCATGCCCCCGACGCACCAGGAATTTTCGGCGCACGGATTTCAAAAGAGATATGGAACAATATGTCTGAGGAAGCACAAGAGGTATATCGGTTCCAGGCCCACGATTGAGGAGAAATATGAAACGAACACTGCTCATCCATCCCGACATGTCTGAGATTGACAGAGAACACGGTTTCTCGAATATCAACGGACCTTCACTCGTTCGCGTGCCAGAATGGGTAGAAAATCCTCTGGGAAAATATTACCTCTACTTCGCACATCATCGCGGTGCTTATATCCGATTCGCTTATGCCGATGCAGTTGAAGGTCCTTACACCATCTATCGTCCGGGCGCGTTGCATCGGGACAGGACAGTGTTTCAAGGCTGCGATCACATCGCTTCCCCGGATGTCCACATAGATGAGGAAAATCGCCGATTCTTCATGTATTTTCACGGAAATTATGGTGGAGGACAGGCAACCTGCTGGGCGACCTCTACTGACGGAGTGAATTACACCGCTTCGGATACACTGGATAAACGAAACGGAGCATATTTTCGGGTCTTTTGGTGGCAAGGACACCCCTATGCGACCTACCACGGCTGGGTAAGCCGTGCGGAGACACCAGAATGGACTGCAGGCTTCGTTCAACGAGATACGCCACTCTTTCCGCGTAAATCGGATAAAGACAACACAGGTTTCCCGCGTCACACAGCAAACCTTCTTGAAGGGGATACGTTGACTGTTTATTACTCACTGTACGGAGATAGACCAGAACGCATTCGTAAAAGCACCGTGCGGTTGACAGACGATTGGAACGATTGGAATCCATCTGAACCAACAGAAGTAATCGCGCCAAAATACGATTTTGAGGGCGTTAATTTACCGATGAGACCCTCGACGGGAGGGTTAGATCGGGAACGCGTGCATGAACTTCGAGATCCAGCGATCTATTGTGAGGATGGAAAAACGTGGCTTCTCTATTCGGTTGCAGGCGAACAAGGTATTGCCATTATGCAGCTAACTATCTAACCGATACTGTTATTCAAAGTGGGTATTTCATCACTACTCTCAAATAGACGCAGCGAGGCACTTGGTGTTTCTGATACGCGCTGTCGGGCATCTTCACAGTATTCAGCATTAATATCATAGCCTATATAGTGTCTACCCAATTTTTTACAAGCAACTGCTGTTGACCCTGACCCCATAAATGGATCCAGCACTAATGCACCAATAGGCGTGAGGAGGTGCAAGAGCTCCTCGACGACTTCCACCGGATAGATTGCAGGATGTTTATTTCTTTTGACGGTCGCTACTGACGTTTCAATCATGTCTCGCTTGAGTTTATTGCCGTGCATCCGAATGATTGTGAACCCTTTATTTTTTAACTGTAGCGTACGTCCACCTATCTGACCTCCGAACGGCTCTGCATGAATACCCCGAATTTTCATCCGAAAGCTGTGGGTTTGCCCTTGGATCACTTCTTGGATGACTTCCGTAAGTTCACGACGCGCGGCAGTTTTCTCTTTTTCAGACAAGTCAGATTCCGCAATGAGTTCAAAGTATCGCTGCCCAACTTTAGTGCTGGCCTTTTTACTTGATTGTTTCGGCATACGTTCCTCCGCTAAGAAGGCATTGAGGTCGTAGAAGTAGTCATCTGATTTGACGAAGTGGAAGAATGGCTCTGTGCTACTGACAAGGCGACGCTGAAACTGCCGTGGTGTCGGATTCCGTTTAACCCACGTGATTTCGTTCACAAGTTTTACAAAACATGTCTTCGTCGCGGCGAGTGCAAACTGGTAGGGAACAAGAAGTAGGTTGCTATCCTCGTACTTATCACCTATGTTGAAAACGATGCTACCGTCATTTCTGACGACGCGGACGCATTCACAGAAGAGACGGAGTAGTATAGCAATATATTCATCAGCATCCTTTTCATTGCCCATACCACCACCATAGTCACGCTGCTGAAAATAAGGTGGAGATGTGATTACCAAATGAACACTGCAATCTGGTAACTTCTGGATGAGTTCAAGATTGTCCCCACACAGAATTTGGTCTATTGGGAGGGATTTACCAGCGTTCTGGGTATTGTCAGGTGTGTATTGCATGTCTGAATTGATAATCTTTATTGACGTTTCTCAATGAGTCTTCCAACAAAAAAAACCAAAACGCCGAGCGTCAGGAAGCCCATCTCAACGCCCATTGCTTTGGATTCACTGTAATTAAAGGGATTGGCACAGCCTAAGTAGAGTCCTGCTCCTAAGCAGGCTATGCCCATCAATTCCAAAGTTTTACCGATATAATACACGAATTCTCCGGTGCGATTTAGGGGTATCTTATTTAATCATAAGACGAGGCCTTCACGCCTGCCCTATATTTGCCAACTAATAGAGACTTTTGATGCGTCCCCAGGAAATTAATTTTTGTTGCCGAGTTGGTTCGATTCTCGCAGTGAAAACGAGGTCAGGAAGATGATCGTTCTCTTCAGTGTAACCTTCTGGAGCCCAAGCGAGTTTATGCTGCAAGTGTCCGCTATCTACATCGTTATAGGCGATAAAGAATCCGATACTGTTTCCCTTCCTTGCGAGATTATCAAGACGGAAACTTAACTCGCATGTTTGTCCATCGTTTCCCCATGCGACTCGCGTCAACGGCGATTTTAGCGTCCCCATTTCTTTTTCAATCGGGATTTTAAACTCGTAGAGATCCTCCATTCGCCCGGAGTGATGTGGATCCACGTAAACAATAAGATGATCCTCACGAAGCACTTTCGTTTGGCGGTTTTCCAGTTGATCATCTACTAATTTAATAGCTACGTAAAGAAAACCGTTTCGCCAAACCGCTCCGAAGGTTCCTGTGAAATCGGGAGATTCGCTCCAGCGGTTCCCACTCATTAAATCCTGTTCCAATTTCCCGGGAATCGCTCTTTCCCAGGCTGGATCATCAAGATATCCATCTACGATAGGTGCAACAGGTGCGAGTTCAGCATTATATTGAAAATTTTGAAGATTCCTGCCTGTAACATGTCCTAATACATGAGACACCATAACCAGTAGGAGGATAACTATCGCAAATATCTGTTTGTTAAAATTCATAAACTCCCCTTCCCAGGATAACCTGTAGGATTGGATTTTATGTCAGTTGAATTTCAAGGTGCCCTATCTTGATTTTTGTGTACGGAATTTTAATCTACACAACTCACTCAATATCATTGAACGTTGTGCTTTTTACCGCGCGGGCGTTAGAAACGCGGATCTAAATATTTTGTTGCACCCAATTTTTTATTTCTTCACTCTTATTGTAGTGTACCTTAAACGGAAGTATTTATCCAGTTAAAATTGGCACTAACAGATTTGAGATGTGGAAATAGACGATTTTTTTAAATTCAGTTGAAATTTGGAAAAAAATTTGTTATACTTTTAAACTAAGCACATTTTGAAATCAATTTTTTGTCAGTGCCCAGAAATTAACAGAGAGGCAATTGGTTGTGAATAAAAGTACAAGAAGCATGGTGATTTGGTGGGTAGTTGTAGCTGGACTCGTCGTCCTTGGCATTTACCAACTATTCAACCGCAGAGATCCGGTTTATCAACTCGCGACCTCTGATTTTCATCAATACATAACGCGCGGTTCATCCCTATTCGAAGGATATTTGGTTTTAGATGAAGAATGGGTTGAAGGACAATTCAATCAAAATAGACTCAATGAAATTCGCGCTGAGATTCTGGAAAGCGTGGCATTTGAAGAGCAAGAAACCCATCTCCCTCCAAAATGGCAGGGTGAATTTAGAGCAAGCCGCGACACGATCGATGATTATGACATCCAAGCGAAACTTGACGAGCACGAAATTAACTATAACGTCAAGCCACCCTCTAAGTTCCCGCAAGGTCTACTTATTTTCGGGACAACCGTTGTCCCGCTCCTTATTTTTTTAGGCTTGATGATTTTCCTATCGCGTCAGATGCAAGGGAGTGGAAATCGAGCCTTATCCTTTGGCAAAAGCCGCGCCAGACTCCACTCCGAAAACCAAACGAAAGTGACATTTGAAGATGTCGCGGGTGTCGATGAAGCAAAGGAAGCACTTGAAGAAGTTATTGAATTTCTAAAGGCACCGAAAAAGTTTGAACGACTTGGTGGTAAAATCCCCAAAGGGGTCCTCCTGATGGGACCTCCAGGGACCGGTAAAACAATGCTGGCTCAAGCTGTGGCAGGTGAGGCAGATGTCCCGTTCTATAGTATCAGCGGTTCCGACTTCGTGGAGATGTTCGTCGGTGTAGGGGCATCCCGTGTCCGAGATCTATTTGAAACCGGTAAAAAGAATGCCCCCTGTATTATTTTTATTGATGAGTTGGATGCTGTCGGTAGACACCGTGGCGCAGGTATCGGCGGTGGACACGATGAACGTGAGCAAACCTTAAACCAGCTCCTCGTTGAAATGCAGGGTTTCGAGGCATCCGAAGGTGTGATACTCATCGCAGCGACGAACCGTCCTGATGTTTTAGATCCCGCTCTCCTTCGCCCTGGTCGATTCGACCGGCAGATTGTTGTTGACTTACCGGATGTCCGCGGTAGAGAAGCAATACTCAAGGTACATACAAAAACCCCGTATAAGCTCGCTGATAACGTTAATTTGGAAATCTTAGCGAAGGCAACACCAGGGTTCTCTGGTGCTGACCTTGAGAATATGGCAAACGAAGCCGCCCTGCTTGCCGCACGATGCGACCAAGAAGAAATCGACATGATGTGCTTTGACGAAGCCAAAGACCGCGTGCTTATGGGACCTGAACGGCGCAGCCTTGTCATTAGCGATGAGGAAAGACAAGTTACGGCTTATCACGAAGCTGGGCATGCCCTCATGTTACACTTCGTACCAGAGAGTGACCCAAACTACAAGTGTACGATTGTTCCACGTGGCAGAGCCCTCGGTGTGACAGCGAAACTCCCTCTCGAAGAATGGCATAATATGAGCAAAAAACGTCTACTCGCGCATATCATTTTTGCCCTCGGCGGTAGAGTTGCTGAAGAAATTATATTTGGCGAACAAACTACGGGTGCACAAAACGATTTTGAGCAGGCGACAAGTCTTGCACGTCGAATGGTCACACAATGGGGTATGAGCCACATGGGACCTCTCACCTACGGTAGACGCGACGAACAGGTCTTCCTTGGTAAAGAATTAAGTGTCCATCAGGATTACAGCGAAAAAACTGCCATTGAAATCGACAAGGCGGTCCATGATATTGTAACGGAGTGCTATAATAAGGCACGAAAAATCCTGGAGACGAATCTTGAAGGCTTAAAGTTACTCGCTGATGCCCTCTTAGAACGGGAAACGCTTGTTACCGAAGAGATTGATGAAATTCTCGGACCCCGGCCACAACTGCCCGCGAAACCAATCGTATGAACTGTCGTGGCAAATTGCTCACTTTAGGTCTACATACACATATAATGGGCATCTTGAACGTCACACCCGATTCTTTTTCTGATGGAGGGTGTTACCTTGATGTCGAACGGGCGGTCGCACATGCTGAACTGATGGTAGCGGAAGGTGCGACTCTCATTGATATTGGAGGAGAATCATCCCGCCCTGGGGCATCCCCGGTGTCCATCAGTGAGGAATTGGCTCGAATCCTACCCGTCATTCGTGCTATTGTTGACACCGTTGATGTTCTTCTTTCCGTTGACACATATAAAGCTGAAGTGGCTCTGCGCGCCCTCGAAGCCGGCGCACATCTTATCAATGACATCACAGCGTTGCATGGGGACACGGCAATGGCAGCGGTTGTATCAGAAATGGAAGCGGGACTGATTCTGATGCACATGAAAGGGACACCCCGTACGATGCAACAAGCACCTGAGTATGAGGATGTCGTTAGCGAGGTCTGTGACTCACTTCAGAAGAGCATCGAGACTGCCGAATCCCAAGGTATTACCGCCGATCGCATCATTATTGATCCAGGGATCGGATTTGGCAAGACGACGAAGCATAACCTTGAAATCCTAAAACGCCTGACAGAATTCCGCGGGTTAAACAAGCCTCTGCTCGTTGGTACTTCACGAAAATCATTTATCGGCAACATTTTAGATCTCCCTGTAACGGAGCGTATTGAAGGAACAACCGCCACAGTGTGTTGGGCTATCGCCCAGGGCGCGGACATTTTGCGTGTCCATGATGTTAAAGCAAACGTTCGTGCTGCCCGAATGACAGATACCCTCTATAGATAAACCGATGCACCAGCAAAAAATTCAGGGAATCGGCATTGATATTGTTGAAGTTGAACGGATCCGAGACGCATCTCGGCGATGGGGCTCACGGTTTGAAAAACGGGTGTACACACAGCAAGAACTTGCTTATTGTGGAGACACTCCATCTCGCTACTGGCGGCTTGCTGCGCGTTTTGCTGCGAAAGAAGCTACGCTCAAGGCTCTCGGCACTGGCTTGACGACAGGTATGCGTTGGCAAGATGTCGAAATTCGGGCGAATACTATTGGGAAACCGGAACTTATCCTACACGGCGAAGTTCAACGCTACGCTCAGGAACGCAATATCCGGGCATCGTTTGTCTCTATGTCCCATACAAATGACTATGCTGTAGCACAAGTTACACTCTGTTCCGTTTGATTTGGTTGACCTTCACACCTGATTTCTGCATGCATAAACATAAAAGTGACGCTCTACAGCGCACCTCTTTCGCGTGAGGTAAGAAGTGAAATACGTCCAAAATTGTGGCGCGACTCTCCTTTCTTGTATGGTAATCCTCTTCTTTGTTATGGGTAGCACTTCCTCAATAGCAAACACGAGAGCGTCTGCAGATAGCTTCCTAAAACATTTGCTTGGAGCCGAACATTACGGAATGGGAGGGAGTTTTGTTGGTGCAACCCGTGGTGCGAATGCCTTAGGGAGCAATCCTGCCGGTATGAGTGTCATAGAGGGAAACCGATTCGTTATTCAGGCGACCCGTTTCCCACGTACTGTCGCCCTGATTTCCAAGCCGAACTCAAATGCCAATTATGAGGATTATAGTCGGTACGAGCAGCACTCGTCCGGTGTCGAGACTTTAAATTGGGCATTTCCGATGGACAAATTCGGAACGTTTGGATTGGCACTTGCCTTTGAGCAAGCAGGTGCGTTTCGTCGAGTGAACTATCTTGGAAAGGCTCTTAACAGTTTTCCTGAAAATAACCTTGCACTCGGTCTCAGTTACGGGGTAAATCTATTTGGGGGCACAGTTATCGGTGTTGACACGAAATGGCTCCGGTCCAAGGCATTCGGTATAGATGGCAGCGAAGATCTTGGGCACGGATATGCCTATAATGTCGGAGTTATCCAGCAGATCGGAAACGCAATTCAGATTGGTGCTGTTGTTCAAAATTTGAGTAATGGACTTTCCTTTTCTGATCCATCTATTCCAGATACAATGGAACGTTCGGTCGTAACCGGTATTGCATACCAGCGCGAAATATCTGATGTGGTTTTCAGATTCGGTTTAGATGCTCACCCGCCTTTCCGCGATGGTGTAAGAGTGAACATAGGGACTGAAACGTGGTATCGCCACCGAATCGGGGTTAGAATCGGGTACCTCAGAGACACACAAAAGCGGTACACATCGGTTTTTCTCTTGCAAGACGGTTCATTTGAGATGGAAGAGCGGCTCTGGATAGCAGAAGGTGTCTGCTTTGGACTCGGGTTCAGATTCGGAAGCGTCATCCTCAATGCCGCGTATACACCGCAATTCACACCGGTTGTGATAGATGAAGAACGTATCCACATCGTGCAGGGGAACGCTGTATATGCTTTTTCAATCGGGCAAACCTTTTAGCAATCAGAACTATAATCGTGACGTATGTCAGACCAATATAGAACGATAGTGGGAGTTGCCCATGCGTCCCACGTTGTAAAGAAATCTCGGTTTTTGGGGGAGGCAGCTGCTGTACATACCCAAGAAGCAGTGAAAGATTTTCTGAGTCAGGTACGGGAACGAAGCCCGCGTGCTTCGCACTACTGTTATGCTTATACTATTGGTAGCGATGCCACACTGCGTGAATATTCTACAGATGCAGGAGAACCTACTCATTCTGCTGGTCCACCTATTCTCTCGGCGATACGCGCTTTTGACTTGTCCAACGTTATCTGTGTTATCACTCGGTATTATGGCGGTATCAATCTCGGTATCGGTGGATTAATTCGAGCTTACGGTCGATGTGCAAGGGAATGTTTCCAAAGTGCAATAATTGAAGACCGTATCTTTTATCAAAACATGTATCTAAGGGTCAAATATCCAGACATTGGTACTGTTATCGCTCTGGGCAAACGCATGGGCGGGAACGTAGTAGAACGTGAGTTTGAAAAAAGTTTATGACTGAGAAAGCCTTGGGACATCGTTGATTTGCTGAAGGTCAGAGACCTTCAGCGAAGGTTTGGTTTCCAACAACGGATAGGCGATCAGAGCAGAGAACACATGGACGCAGAAGTTCTCATAACTTCTATGGCGGGTGTGTTCCAC
>RKRR01000198.1 GCA_007571305.1 Candidatus Poribacteria bacterium
GTGGTGTTCCTTTCGCTGCACGGCGACTCACTTCTGTATCGTAACCACAGGTGGCGATAGTGGTGAAGTAGTTGTCAGTTGTTGGTTGTCGGTTATCAGAGTCGCGATTGGAACTCGCTCCTATTCTCCGTAATCGAATCGAGACTGTCAAGCATTCAATGCTCGCGGAAGTTCACGTTAATTCACATACGCAAAACAGTGAAGAGTGCGTGGAGAATTCCCTATTTTGTTTTTTCAATCGGTATTGCTGTGCCCTGTTCCGTTTCTGGTGTTGCTTCGTTTTGTTGTGTATTGGTCTCTACTTTGTGAATTGAGCGAATTGTCCGAGGCAACTTTTTCCTCGAAACACCACTTACCTGCTTGCTACCATTGCGGTAATGAACCTCAATATTGTCTCCATCTGTGAGATCAATCCATATACTATAATCATAAGTTGTTGGAAAATCAGTCCCTGCTGCCTGCATTTTTCTTTTTTTAGCTTCTAATTTTTTAGTGTCTCTGCCTTGGCTTCAGATGGATACAAGTACAAATCAGCGGCACGGAGCACTATTATCTCATTGATGCTCAAGGGGTCCCTATTTTCAAACTTTTGCATGAGCGTTCCCTATTCTGTTTTTCCAAATAGATCGATATAATACGTATCAGGAGAACCCTCTGCATCAAAGCGTTTTTTCATCACGTTTAATCTCTCGAGTAACTCTGCTGTAGATTTAGAGGGATACAGGTACACCTCAGCGGTAAGGTAATCGATGAATTCAGCAAGAGTCAGTTTTTCATCCAGTTCCCCTTCTAAAATCTTTTCCATCTTTTCCCGTAAAGTGAGATACGTATGAACTTGTGGAATGTCTCCGAAGTGACTTATCAATCCTTGGAGGGATGTGGGTGGACGCTTTGTCGGAGAATGTCTGAGTTGAAAAGTTTCATTCAACTCATTTAGGTCCATATAATTTGTGTTTTGAACTGTTCCACACCCGTAGAAGTAGAGCAGCATCACAAGAATTCCAAATATCAGTTTGTTTGGTAGAAATCCTACAGGCTTAAACTGAAAGAAAAAAGAAGTCTGCAGATTCTGGCAGTTCATATCAATCCTCCTAATTTACAACAATGTTTGCACTGGGATGCATTTGCTGTATTTCCTTGAGTTTTTTAATTGTTTGTTCCGTATTTTTATTCGGGAACAAGTGATTCATACTCTCATTATACAGGATATATTCGTCAAGCGTTAGGGGTTGCCCTTGATTACGTTTCTGATCCAATTCAACAAAGGTGTGAACCTCCGGAATGTCCCCAAATCTTCCAACAAGCTGACTGCGTAACTGTTCAGGGGTAACATTTGATCCCTCTCGCCTGAGTGTTTTAGGGGCCCCTGCCGACTGCCAGGGATCTTTTTGAGGCGGGTCCCGATGCGGCTGGGCATCATCATTTTGCCAGTCGGAGACATCGCTTTGCGTCTCTATATTTTCCCGAACTGGAACCTCAGTATTTACAGGTTCTTGACTTAAGACACCCGTCTCAGTCCAGGTGATTTTACCCTCAATAAATAAATGCGAACGTTCATCTTCGGGCCGCAACTGTTGGGTGTCTTCGACAGTTTGGGGGGCTGCAACAGATGGGTCCTGTCGTGTTTCCTTGGTGGCATCGGGCGTTGGCGGAGGTTTCGGCAGACTTTCTACAAAGTTTTTTGTCTCCCACTGGGTGTAGACGACACCAAAACCTATCAAAAATACAAAGGCGATAGAGATAAAAGCGAAAATTTTCATTGGAAACTCCGTTTTGTGGTAACCTCAGGAAAGGATTCTCCTGAGGTCATCGTTTTAGAATAGATAGACCTTTCAGAAAACGGACTTGGTAATGTGAATCAATCACAACCTGTGTAACAACTATTCGTATAGTAATTTTCATCAGCACTTGATAATTGATAGGTATAACTGGGCGAGTGCTCATTACTGTGGTTGGGTGGATCTGTCCACCATGCTGTGTATGTGTAACTAACGTGAGTTTGATAAATATTCAGGGTAGACACATTTCCGATGAAAGTCCCTCTGATAAGGGCGATTTCGGGGGTATCTCCGTAAAAATCGCCTCTTTTTGGGTGCATCTATTG
Organism: Candidatus Poribacteria bacterium; assembly: GCA_007571305.1. Lineage (GTDB taxonomy): Bacteria > Poribacteria > WGA-4E > WGA-4E > WGA-3G > WGA-3G. The sequence goes on from RKRR01000198.1 coordinate 2,105, forward strand.
CTTTTTTGCTCAATGTGCGTCCGTTTTGGACCTCTAATATTTTTTTTCAAACTGGCGTTAACTATAACAAAGCACATCAATTGATCCGGAAGAATCCCAGCACTTCACAGTTGTAGTCACTACATAAAGGTCATACGAATGCGCTGTGGAATCTGGTGTAAAAGGACTCACCATCAGAATTCCCATTGCGAGAATAAATACCACAAACAGCGTCTTAAAACTCAAACTTTCATTTGTAAGTTCTCCTTCTGATAAAGGGATTTAGGCGGTCAACAACATGGAATATACCGCTTTCCGCCTCCAAAAGTCCAATAGTTGCACAATTTCCATAAGTCTTAACACTTAATATGTGCTGAAATCTCTGAAATGTTAACTTTTTTCATATCGCATGTTTGCGGAGTTTCATCATAGAGGCTTTTTCGACTTGAGAAACCCACACATGTGATTTCCCAAATCGATCACCGACAGCGCGGAGACTCAGTGGAGGTCCGTTGAGCCCATGCCGGAGACAAATCACTTCGCGCTCGATAGAGGAGAGTTGGGACAGAAGTTGATCCACCGTGAGTTTGGCATCAACCTCGGTAAATCCCGGGTCCAGGCTGCCAAGCGTCTCACTGAGCGTCAGTGCCTCATCCGAATCGGAAAGCGGGGCATCCAGACTCGCAAAGGTCTGTTCTGAACATTCACGAAAACAACTCACATGTTCAATGGAACACCCCATCGCCGCAGCAATCTCTTTGTCCGTCGCGCCTTCTCCTAACTTTCTGGAAATGCGGCGAAATGTGTTCACCGAACGCCGCAGTGGGCTTGGAAGATGGAAAAGTGTTTCCGCCTTATTGAGATAACAGAGGATCTCGCCGAAGATAAAATGCCGGGCATAAGTGGCGAGCCTGCCACGGGAAGGGAGATACTGATCGACCGATTTAATGAGTCCGATCGCACCCTGATTGAAGAGATCTTTCACATCAACACCACAACCTGTAAAACCAAATGCAATTGCTTTCACAAGCCTTAGATGTGAAAGCACGAGCCGCTCGCGAGCCGCATCTGTACCCTCAAGCGCGCATATCTGCTCTTCCTCAAGGCTGAGTATCGGCATCGAAGAGATGAGACGTTCTATTTCTAGATAAAGTTGGTGAGGTTGAGAGAAGTTGCGTTTGTTTCTCATGACTTTCTCCTTTCCGGACTTTTTTGGAGGTAAAGGAGTCAGATCATTGAGAAGTTTATCCTTTACCTCTTAAGTGCACGAAACATAATTCTTTTTCTTCATATTAGTTGTCACCTATAACCTATTGGGTACTGATGTGAAAAAATTATCAGATTTATTTTTTTAACCTAAGTTGCTACTTAAAATGTTCCCTTTCTCAGAAAGAACTCTCTTTCTCTTATACTAACCCAAGTTGCTACTAAC
>RKRR01000104.1 GCA_007571305.1 Candidatus Poribacteria bacterium
CCAAAAAAAAAGTTTGTCAAATAAAATTGTAAAAAAAATGTATAATTTCGCCCTAAAAACCTGTTTTTATAATAATTTTATCACTTTTTTTCCCAAAAGAACTCCTTTTAGGGATATTGGACACTTTTGCCCAATTTTTACGCAATTCCGCGCGTTTCAGGCACCTGTCCCTTTCTGGATATTTATGGCCAATACGTTACGCTTTTCCCAATCGTTTCTGATGCATCAACGTATTTCGCCAGATCGCGCAACGCAACAACAGTACAACCGCTGTCCCGAAGATAATCCATATAAGTTTCAAACTGCTCAGGCGAGACATCAACCCATGGATGTTCAAGAGCAGGCACACCGTGAAACGTCAGGACAGCAATTTTCCCATCCTTTGCCTGTTCAACCGCCCACACCAGATCCTCGAATCCGTAGTTCGGACCGGGGACCCCTGCTGACGGAATGACCAACGGGTGATGGACATCCGGATCGTAAGCCGGCCCACGTCCGCCCTCTGGATGAAATGGAAACTCCGGTCCAATGCCACGCCGCGCGAAACGATACCCTTTTTCTGACAACACTTCTATCGCTTCCGGTCCGCGACAATCCGCCGGATAGCCAAAGGTTTCAGGGATAGGGATACCGTACTCTTCGCACCGTTCATCAATATGTATCAAGTCTGCCAGCAATTCCTCTTTCGCTTGTGTGTTGGTATGCTTATGATGACGAGTGTGGTTACCTATCTCAAAACCCTCCTCGTGCAATTGACGGATCTCTTCCCATGTGACATAGTGTGCCTTGTTATTGAGGAAATTTAGACCTTCAGTGATGAAAAATGTTGCTCCAAAACCGTAACGCTTCAATAGAGGTCCAACATAAGCATAATCCGACTTGTTACCGTCATCAAAAGTGAGGACCACCAACCCATCGGGGATGGGTTGCCGAACTTCAACCATAGATAATCCTTGATTTTCTTTTTCCATTTTTTTCACCTAACGATTTTCGGATTTTGTCCTGCGGCGATGGTAAGCAGGCTGGACATCCATGTCAATTGCATTCCAGTAATATTTCAGCGGATCATCCGTTTCCCAGTCTGAATAGACCTCCGCCCATTCCGCACAACCCAAATGAACAGTGAGGGCATCCTCATCAACGGGTTCACTGACCGACTGGTAACGGGCACTCGTTGCGAGCCGTATGCGATCCTGGGTCATGTTATCACGACCTCGATGAATCGTCAAACTGTGGAACATGAGAACATCTCCGCACTTGAAGGGATTCCAAGCCCATTCCGTACTTTCTTCAATCAACTTCCCTGAACGGACATCGTTGTCCTTCAAAAACCCACGACGGTTCGATCCGCGCGCAATCGCCAAGCCTCCTAACTCGGTGTCACAGTCTCCCAACGGTGTCCACACTGTCCACGTATCTTGCGCACCGCGAACTGGGTGGAAATCCTGATGTGGAGGGGTAGTGTACTGATGCTCTCCAGGGAAGATGACATGGCAGATGTGGCGTGGATGAATCAAAACAGCGTTGCCGAACAGAACTTCCAGAACTCGCACGATATGCTCGTGATGGGGGAGGGCGTGGAAAAGTCGGAGTTTCTGGACATCAATATAGAAACGTCTGAAGGTCTCCGATCCGTCCTGTTCACAAATGAAAACACCTTTACGGCGAATACCCGCATCCGAATGGGGACCTTGTTCAAGGAGTTCGTGCTGCTCTGCCACACGGAGCACCTGTCGACGTAGTTCAAGCACTGGCTCTACAGGGAGCAGCCCGCGGAAGAAGAGGTATCCGTTCTGGTGGCTGTGCTCGAGAAGTCGAGAACGGTCGTTGATTAAGTCTGTGCAGTCTACAAACGGCAATTCGATGCGCATTAAAATTGTTCCTTCTGAACGCATTATCGTGTCTTGAGTTTTCCCCATGTAACCGGTAGGGCATCAGCAGGATTCACCGCAAAACTGTGTCCCACGGTTGTAACCAACAGATTGTCATACAGAGAATGTTCATCATTCCAAGCCCTGAAACCTATACCACCCTGGTCATGGGTATCATCGTCCCACGTGCAAGACAAGTCCAGTTCCTTGCCCTGTTCACCCAAGTAGAGATCGTAACGTCCACCCTCCGCAACGATCTTTATCGTATACCATTCTTCAAGTTCAGGGTGCAGCCCTGATTCATTGTCCAACTTATCTTCATCCTTAACGATATAATTACCGCCGACTCTCGTGAACCACCAAAATTGATTACGATCGTCCGCCACAATTTGGACCAGCGTACAATTGTTTATGTCTGCTGCACGCACGACCCAATTCGATGCCCACAGCGGGCTTACCATATAAAAATCAACATAGAACTCAAAGTCGGTGAAGTCATCTTTGACAGACATTCCAACTTCTCCGCCGTGAACGTCTAGTTTCCCACCATCTAAGGACCAACCTCCCGTAGGTGCCCATTTACTCTTGTCAATTTCTTTTTTGTCAAAGTCATCCTCAAACAGCACCTCACCAACACAAAGAGGCGCGTATACTGAAATAAGTATGAATGAGAAGAATGTGAAGATGCTGAACCCCATTGCTTTTGCTCTCATTACAACCTCCCTTTTCCGGCTTGAATGCCTGTAAAATAACCCCAGTTGCTATGGACACGTTTTTAGGAAACCCATAGATGCTGTTTTTCAGCGAAAAGCCTTCAGTCTTTGGATAGTTTTGTTAGCGTCCACTTTCGTTTGTGCATATTTCTGCACAGGAGACCAACGGTCTCCTATGCTACAAGCGTGAACCTGTTTTCGGATTTTACTATATAAACCCAAGTTGCCAGTTCTGTAGCATAACCTGTGAGGGTGGGCATTTTCGGACGCAGACTAACAACCTACGTTATGAAATGCTGCGGATCCTGAGCGTTTTTCAATGAAAAATAGCAGATGAACCTCTAAAATTGTGTCCGTAGCAACTTGGGTTATATAAAGATTCAAAATTTTAAGCTGTCTATTAACAAAACACATTTGTCCCGCGAAAACGTTTCAAAATGTTGTAGAGTTTCAGTGTGATAGTTCCGCAACACCACCACTGATGGCAGGGAGGAAATGAATTTCTGCGTCTGTGTCAACGCGTTCGAGGAGGGATCCCCGAGTGAGGAGACCATTGATGTACACGGCAATTCCGGGCTTAAGACGATCTTCTTCACATAACCGCTCTTTGATACCCGGGTAGCGACTTTCTAAATTATCAATCACTTCACGGACAGTTGCACCGGGGAGCGTAATGTTCTCTTCGCCGCCTGTCAACTTACGCATGAGGGGTGGAATAACTACGGTTGGCATTTTTTCAACTTCAATAACTGATAATAAAAGAAGGCGAGGCACGAAGCCTCGCCCTATGAAATTCACAATTCATTAAATTTTGCCCATGGCTTTCAGGAGCCGATCGGGCGACATCGGAAGTTCTGTCATCCGAATACCGATTGCATCGTAGATAGCATTGGCGATAGCAGCCATCGGTGGCACAATCGGCACTTCACCGACCCCACGCACACCATACGGATGCCCCGGATTTGGGACTTCAACGATGACAGCATCAATCATCGGTAAATCTAAGCAGGTCGGCATCCGGTAATCGAGGAAACTGGCGTTGGTCATGGTACCTTCGTCATTGTAGATGTATTCCTCATTCAATGCCCATCCGATACCCTGAACAGCACCGCCCTGTATTTGGCCTTCAACGTAACTGGGATGGATGGCCTTTCCTGCATCCTGGACTGCGGTATAGCGGAGGATATCGACCTTGCCGGTCTCCTCGTCCACCACCACATCAACGATGTGCGTTGCGTAAGCACCACCGGCACCACCGGGATTCACGGTGCCGCTGCCTACAACAGGACCTCCGGTTTGCCCGAGCCTGCCACAGAGGTCGCGGAAACTAATCTGTTCCTCTTTGCCATTGATACATGAAAACTCGCCATCTGCGAACTGCACGTTATCTTCGTCAACTTCCCAGAGTTTTGCGGCGCGAGTGATCATCTTCCGCTTGACATCCTGTGCGGCTTCATAAGCGGCGTAACCGGTTGCATAGGTTGTGCGACTACCCCCTGTTACAGCAGTGTAACCGACAGAATTGGTATCAACAACGCTTGGGTTGACCGATTCAGCAGGTATACCGAGGACCTCTGCCGCCTGCATAGCAATGGAAGAGCGAGTACCACCGATGTCTGTAGAGCCTTCAACGAGGTTAATTGTGCCATCGGCGTTGACATTAATCGTCACGCTGGACTCCAAACCGATATTGAACCAGTAACCGGAAGCGACACCGCGACCGTGGTGCTTCTTCCCATTTGGTGCGGTATAGTGCGGATGCGCCTTCGCCGTTTCCACTGTCTCAATAAAACCGATGCGCGGGTGAACCGGTCCATCTGCACGTCGGTCGCCCTCTTTTGCGCCGTTGAGCAACCGGATCTCAAGTGGATCAATGCCGAGTTCCTCGGCGATCTCGTCAAGAACTGTCTCTGAACCGAAAGCGGCGTTTGGTGCTCCGGGAGCCCGGTAAGGCGCGGTTTTCGGTTTATTGACAACGACATCGTAGCCATCAATGACAAGGTTTTCAATGCTGTAGGGTGCAAAGATACACATTGCGCCAGGTCCAACGGGAGAACCGGGATACGCGCCTGCTTCAAAAGCGAGATATGCTTCAGCGGCGGTTATCTTCCCCTCTTTGGTCGCACCCATCTTGACACGGATGTAGGAGGCAGGTGTCGGCCCCGTGCCTTCAAATACATCGGAGCGGCTCATGAGCACCTTGACTGGCTTACCGGTTTTCTTTGCCAGCATCGCGGCGACGGGTTTGATGTAAACGCTAATTTTGCCACCAAAACCACCGCCAATTTCCATCGGAACGACCTTAATCTTGGAAATGGGGTATTGGAGAATTTCGGCGACCTGTTCGCGAACAGTAAACGCCCCTTGTGTGCTACACCAAATGGTCAGCTGACCATCTTGGTTGAAATGTGCCGTGGCGTTATGCGGTTCAATATAGCCTTGATGAACAGTGCCTGTAACGAAATCACGTTCAACAACAATATCCGCTTCGGCGAACCCTTTATCAGGATCACCCAGTTTGTGTTGGATATGACTCGCGACGTTGCTCGGTTCTTCAGCCGTCTCGCCCATTGAGGTGGTCTTCAGGTTTTCGTGCAGGAGTGGTGCGTCCGCCTCCATGGCTTGTCGGACCTCCATGACAGGTGGGAGCACCTCGTATTCGACATCAATGAGTTTGCACGCTTCCTCTGCAATATGCGGACTTGTCGCAGCAACAGCGGCAACGGCGTGTCCAGTGTATAGCACCTTATCACTTGCCAAGATGTTGTCGCAGAGATACTTGAGATTGACCGCACCTTCGCCTAAGTCTGCGACTCTGTCCTCAGCTTCAGGCAAGTCTTGAGCGGTAACAACGCCTTTAACGCCCGGATAAGCTTCGGCACGACTGGTATCAATCGATACAATTCGCGCATGGGCGTGTGGACTGCGCAGGACTCTCCCGTGCAGGAGTCCAGTCATCTGAAAATCTGCCCCGTAAAGTGCACGCCCCGTGACTTTGTCGACCCCGTCATGGCGGATGGGACGGGTGCCGATGACTTTATATTCTTTTTTCTCAGCCATTACGCATATACCTCCAATTCATGAGACTGCGTTTGTATGAAGTTAAGCAGAGGTTTCCTGAGCGGCATCCATCACCGCTTTAACAATTTTATCATAGCCGGTACAGCGACACAGGTTCCCCGCTAACCAGTACCGAATTTCATGTTCGGTTGGATTCGGGTTGCTATCCAGCAGTGCCTTGGCGCTCATAATAAAGCCAGGTGTGCAAATACCGCATTGGAGCGCGGCGTTTTCTAAGAATGCATCTTGGATGGGGTGCAGCTTGTCGGGTTCCGCGAGCCCCTCTATGGTTTCGACAGACCTGCCTTCAGTCTCTACACCGAGAACGAGACAGGAATTGACGAGTCTGCCGTCGAGGATGACACTGCAAGCTCCACAATTTCCGTTGTTGCATCCCTCTTTAGCACCTGTAAGGTAGAGCTCATCCCTGAGAACTTCGAGGAGGCTTTGCCGGGATTCGCAGAGAAATTCCACCGTTTCGCCGTTGATAGTGGTTTGAACGTGCGATTTTCTCGCCATAGTATAGTTCCTTTCTTGTTTTAATTTTACCTTGCGGATAAGTGTCAGTGTTTTGCACCCTGACGTTTTTCGTGTTAGAGTTGAAAAACACCGAATCAAAAACACTGGGTTTTTGGTTAAGACACAGACGAACAGTCTACGCTAAAAAGGTTCAAAACCTGTAGTTTCCTGCAACAACGGTGCAGGCGGATCTCAGGAACACATGTCAAGTTCCTAAAGCCCTTTGTTCCACCGCAAAGTATCATCTAAAAAATCAACAAAATCTACGCTGCGTCTCAAATTCTCTGGATTGCGCCGTTGAGTGCACGCCGAGTCAGTACACCGACAAGGTGTGTCCGTTGTTCAGCAGTACCACGCATATCGCTAATCGGGCGTGCGATGGCTTGTGCAGCTTGTGCAGCTTCATCAATTGCGGCATCAGAAACCTCGCGACCGGCGAGCAGTTCACTCGCTTCCTCCGCAAAGAGCGGTGTCGGCGCGACAGCAGCGAGTGCGATGCGGGCAGAAACGATTGTCTGTTTCGCAGCATCAAGTGTCACAGATGCTCCGGCACCAACGACAGCGATATCCATCTCATTGCGCGGGATAAACCGGAGATAGAAAGAACTGGAATTGCTTGCAGGTGCTGGTATCTTCAGAGAGACGAGCATCTCGCCTTTTTCCAGTGCGGTTTGTCCGGGACCTGTACAGAAATGTTCGACGGGTAATTCACGTTCACCGTTTGGACCAGCAATGACACAAGTAGCACCGAGTACAATCAGTGGCGGTATGCAATCCGCAGCGGGCGAAGCGTTACACAAATTACCGCCAACGCCAGCACGTCCCTGGATGGCGGTGCCACCAATAATTTTGGTTGCATCGATCAACCCTGGATAGGCATTACAAATAGCATCAACGGCGTAGATCTTATAACACTCAACTGCAGCACCGAGCGTTAAACCAGCATCATCATCGTAATCTAAGACGTTCACCTCTGGAATGGATTTGACATCAATCATCAAGCCAACGTCCCGACGAGCTTCCCTGACTTGAACAATGAGGTCGGTCCCACCCGCCAAGATACGAGCTTTTTCTCCGTTTTCATCAAGCAGGGAAACGGCTTCCGAGACCGTTTGCGCAGAAACATACGAAAAATCTTGCATGAACGGAATCTCCTTTCATTACTATTCAATGGAATTCATAAAGGGCTGAGGTGCGGAGACCCCACCACAGGAATTGGTATCTATAAGACAGGTTTTAGAGATATTTATTTTAAACCGTATTGTAGCAAAAATTCGGTTTTAAGGCAAGTTTTTTATCTCTTGGAGTCAATCGCAATTCAGATTTGCGTCCAACAAGTGTACCCCGAAATTTAATACCATTTCTAAAAGTCTACGGAATTAGTCGTTTTGGACTTAAAGCGGAGCAGGACATACTGCAAGGAACATCACAGGGACAAGACGGCTCACGAGTTTGAGAATAATACACAATTTTAGGCAAAAATGGCAAGTTTTAATTTTTTTAAGTCCAAAACGACTAATCCCGTTAGTTTTACAGATTCCCTTTATATATGTGAACATTTTCCCACTGTAGAAGCGAACTGTGCTCGCGATTTTGTCTCAAAATATTAACATCTGTGAATAGAAAACCAGGATCGGACCCGAAAACTAAATCGCCCTGAAGAGATAACGAATGACTTGACATAAGCACAGGCTATGATTATACTAAACAGCAAAACCGCTAAGGACAGCGTGCTCACAATAAGTTTAATAGTGAAGATTAAGCCGCACACGCCCATAGAAAGGGAATCTCTGATGAAAATTTCCGGTATCTTTTACACCAAGTCCACACCTCCATATTACCAACCAAAAGCAAACGCACAGCACATCGAAACGACAACGCTATGGAGTATACTCGGTATGTTGCTCATGTGCGTTGTACTGCTGCAGGAACCGGTCCATGCGCAACTGATGTCCCCTGAAGAAGTGCTCGGATTCCAAGTCGGCTCTGACTATCAGGTAGCTGGGTGGCAGACAGTTTCTGATTACATGCGGCATGTGGCGGCGAACTCAGATCGGGTTCTATTGGAAGAACTTGGAAAAACGACAGAGGGGAACGATTTTCTGATGCTATTGATTTCTGCACCAGAGAACTTAGAAAATTTGGCACACTATCAGCAGATTCAAAGGCGACTCGCGATGCCGAGTACATCTACAAAAGGAGACAATGAGTCAGAATTAGACGTGCTTGCAGAAGAGGGTAAATCAGTCGTGCTGATTAACTGTAACCTGCATTCCACAGAGATCGCCTCCTCACAGATGTCGATGGAACTTGCGCATCAATTCGCAACCAGTACTTTAACGCCACAAATCGAAGAGATTCTTGAAAACGTGATAATTCTGCTCATCCCATCGGCGAATCCGGATGGCTTGAACATCGTTGTGGATTGGTATAATCGCACTGTCGGTACCCCTTACGAAGGGTCGGAAATCCCGTGGTTGTATCATAAATATACCGGACACGACAACAATCGCGATTGGTTTATGTTGACACAGATAGAGACGCGGATATTGACGCAGGTGCTTTATGAGGAGTGGTTCCCAGAGGTCGTCTACGATGTGCATGAGATGAGTTACCGTGGGCCTCGGTTTGTAATACCACCCTATTTTGAGCCGGTCAATCCGAATATCCCGCCGCTTCTACAACGGACGCTTTCGCTTATTGGTGCACAACTCGCTTTTGATTTGACGAGTGAGGGCTTTACAGGTGTGCTTTCGAGTGCGGTCTACGATACCTGGTGGCACGGAGGGTTTCGGACAGTACCGTATCGCCATAATATGGTGGGTATTTTGACAGAAGCGGCACGCGTGGAGATAGCAACGCCTATTTTCCAACCCCATCACACTTTGAAAGGCTACCGACGCGGTCTTGATAAATATACACTCCGCACAAACTTTCCTGAACCGTGGCCCGGGGGTTGGTGGCGACTACGAGACATCGTAGAATATGAGAAAGCCGCGGCATTGTCAATTCTCTCCTTCGCCGCGGAGCATCGGATAACACTGAAGACCAACTTTTACAAGATGGGACTCAATGCCATCGCAAAAGGGAAAGACGAACCACCACGCGCGTTCCTCATTCCAACACAACAACGCGACATCCACACAACGTTGAAGATGTTGGATATTTTGCGACGCGGCGGGGTGGAGATTCATCAGGCGAACGCTTCGTTTATCGCTGATGGCGTAGAATATCCCGCGGAAACCTATGTTGTTTCAATGTCCCAACCGTTTCGGGCCCACGCGAAGGACCTGCTTGAGGTGCAACGTTATCCGGAACGTCGTCCTTCACCGGAAGCACCGCCGGAACGCCCTTACGATATAGCAGGCTGGACACTGCCCTTACAGATGGGGGTAAGAACAATCGCGGTCGTACATCCCTTTGAGGCGGATTTAACGAAACTTCCGGGACTCTCACAAGTAGAAGGAACGTTGACGGGTGCCCTTGAACCCACCGGTTATCTGTTTGAGAATCGAACGAACACGGAAGCAATTGTTTTAAATCGTCTGTTCAAAGCGAGATTCGCAGACAACAGCCCCAGATACACGCTCTATTCAGCACAACGGGATGTAGAACTCGCTGGTAAAACATTTCCACCCGGGACTATCTTGATGAGAACGGCAGAGCCGCCGTTACAACAGAGAGAGGAGATACGAGCCCTCGCATCCGAATTCGGTATCCACATCCACGCCGATGCTTTTATCGACGAAGAAGCCTCCAGTCGAGAGTTCTCAAGACTGAATGCTCCACGCCTCGGTCTGTATAAGCCGTGGACAGCAAACATGGACGAAGGCTGGACGCGTTGGGTTTTGGATACGCACGAATTCGATTACAATAATCTCACGAATGCGGAAATGCGTGCAGGGGATTTGGCGGCGCGTTACGATGCAATCATTCTGCCGGATCTGGGTGCTTCCGGTATCCTTAACGGGCATTCAACAGGAAAATTACCGCCGGAGTATGTCGGCGGAATCGGCACAGAAGGGTTGGCGAATTTACGAACGTTCGTGGCGGACGGTGGGACGCTTATCTGCTTGAATCGTGCGACAGAACTCCCCTTAAAATACTTCGGACTTCGTGAAAAAGGTATTGTGAACGTGGTGGAAAAAGAAAACCAACCAAAAGAAGATGCCTTTTTCTGCCCGGGTTCACTGCTACGGGTTCGGATAGACACAAACCACCCCATCGGACAAGGGCTGGATCCAGAGATGGCAATCTTTTTTAAATCGGGGCCCGTTTTCGATGCAAGCCGCGGCGGCACGAAAGTTGTGGCAACCTATCCTGAGTTTAATCCATTGATGAGCGGTTGGCTTGAAGGCGAGAAAAGGATTCGGCAGAAAGCGGCACTTTTGGAGGTTATCTTAGGCGATGGACGCGTCATTCTCTTCGGTTTCAAACCCCAGCACCGAGGACAATCTCAAGGGACTTTCAAACTGCTTTTCAATGCGATTTATTATAGTGCTATCCGCGCGAAATAACACGCGTTATAGTAGATTCCGTAATTATGGATACACTCGTATCGTCGTGTGAACTCTGAAGTGATATGTTTCTGATGGCACAGGAGACCCACGGTTTCCTATGCTACAAGTGTCAACCTGTTTTCGGATTTTACATAATTCACCATAAACGATCCTACTCCGTTATTTCAGCGTGTTTACGTTGTTTTCGAGCCTGGTATAGTCCACATACTCTGTCGGATCAGTCCCGTTGAGGTATTCCTCAATGTTGGTGTATCCATCGTTATCGCCGTCTTTTGAGGTATCGGAGGCTTCATGTGGATCAAGCCCGGACCCCTTTTCCCACTCGTCTGGCATACCATCACCATCGCTATCAAGCAGGGCAGGCAGACTTTTGAGTTGGGGCCACCCACCAACGTCTGTCTGTGAGTCAATAATACCGCACTTTTTTGACTTATCGGGCACGGATACCTTCTTCTCATAAGTGTCCCCTTCATAAGTCGCATAGCCATTACGGGTTTCGTCAACAATGCGGGCATCTATTGAATCGCGTTTGGGCAATGAGGCACCAACACTCTCAAGCACGGCATCATAAGCTTCTTCAGCGGTCTGCTGGTTGATAGGTATAGCGTCAAAAGGTTGGTGAAGTTTTAATTTTGCAATATGCGAACTGCCACCCTGAGGTTGCACGCCGCCCTCCCAGTTGTCGGCTGTAACTGTGGGGTTGCCCTGAACAACGTTATCGGCAACATACCACTTGGCAAAACCATCCGGTGAATTACGTGAATATGGCTCGATAATTCGGTGTGTCACCTCACCCGGACGGGTTGCGGGCCCCGGCTTATAGTAATTGGCAACCATGTTGACAACCATAAAGTTTAATTTTGCGTTGTCTGAATCCTCGTTTTCTCCACCATAAGCACTATTATAACCCCAGTTATACACCACGTTATTCCTAAAATCACGTGAGTTTGAAAAAAGTTTATGACTGAGAAAGCCTTGGTACATCGTTGATTTGCTGAAGGTCAGAGACCTTCAGCGAAGGTTTGGTTTCTAACAACTGATAGGCACTCAAAGCAGAGAATACATTGACCTGGAAGTTCTCATAACTTCTATGCCGCGTGTGTTCCACCTGTGTCTGGGTTTTCAGTTCCCGGATCACCGATTCAATGAGCATCCGCTTTCTCAGCAACACCGCATCAGATACGGATACCTCCAACGGGTCCATGTTCTTGCGAACT
>RKRR01000111.1 GCA_007571305.1 Candidatus Poribacteria bacterium
ACTCTGTGAAGTCTGATACCATAAAACAATCTGTAAGCCTTTATTACTATATATGACACCTAAACCAAAAAAGTTAATAGTAAAAGGGCATTTTTTTTGGAATTAGTCGTTCTGGACTTCAATAACTATCGCACTTGCTGCAACTCGTGGCTGTGCCGTGTGTGACTTGTATCCAATACACATACGCTGTTTCATGTGTGGAGTGAAAAGGATTGAACTTATGCCACCATAGTTCATAAGTATCTGTTGTAACCCAGTTGCCAGCTTGACAACCAATACCCTTATCGGAAAGTTGTAAAGAGGGGCACCGCCTCGGATCAAAACAGAGATAAGGCAGTGCCCTTCTATCGTTAGAACTCAGGAAGTGGAAATTCTTCACAAGAAGAAAATCCTACACCATTGTCTCCATTAAAAAGAATCTGAGTTAGAATCGCTGTGAGTTTGACCGTCAAAGCCAGTGCCGCTAATTGAGGAACCTGCTGCACCTGTGGATGCGGTGCCCGACATGTATGAAGAACCTCCGCCGCCGGGATCGTCCACGCCTCCAGAGGAAGTGTTAGATGAACCGTCTAAAGACGCGTAAGTAGACCAGTTCCCGCTTGACATACCGCCCCAGCTGACAGATGCTGATGAAGTTCCCCAGCCATCAGCGTATTGCCAACAATACGCGCTTGCACCCACCCAGCTCCACGAACTATATGCGATGCATGAAAGACCCATGAGTATGAGAACCAGGGTTACCCAAATCTCCGTTCGCTTTGATCGTTTCGTTTTCATTTTTTCACTCCTTTTGTTAATGGATGAAAAACTTTCATCCACATTTCGTTTGAAACATAAGTGTTCGCTTCCGTTGTTTTTAACGCGGAAGCCCGAGAAATTCATACGGGTCAATACCGTCATCCATGGATCGTATATCTAACTCGTCAGAGATCGGTTCACGTCCCTCTATTTGAGCGATAGAAAGATTAGAGAACCCGCTCCCGATCGTCCGTGCCATATACCGTATGACTTCCCCGTTCGGACGTGTCGACTCTTGCCACTCCACGTAGAGGACACCGGGTTCACCCGGATAAAACAGACCCGTTTGATCACTGCTTATCATCCCATCAAAACGTTGACCTTCCTTCCACAGTTTGATTCTGACACGAGACATGAGCTCCATTTCTTTCAAATACTCTGTCCAAGAGATGCCTCTGATACGCATAGCGTCCGCCTCCATCATTTTTTTCATGTGCGCGAGTTCTGCTTCGGAATATTCCCAAAATACGTTGCCTGTATAGTCCGTGGGCACTTCAGGATACGGTCCGAAGCCAAAGGGCGAGACGGGTACCGCTTCGGGGGTTTCTTCCTCTAAAACGAAGGCATCGGGTAAAAGGGCATCCGCCAGGTCCATGAACGCCGCCATCTCATCACTCGGTAACACGGTTTCTGTGTCGTCCGTGGGCTGCGAGGTATTGGGGGCATCGGGCGTTTGTCCTTGTTCAAAGTTCACTCCACTTGTATCTCTGGTGTCTGCTGCGGTGCGTGTCTCGTTCTGATTCTGGAGTCCTCGCAAAAATCGTTGGTGTTGTGCGAACTCTTTTTCTGTGGTGCGTTTGACGTGCCAAGAATAGAGCAAACTCCCACTCACCGAGAGGACAAAGAACACGAGACCCGCTTGTATCAACCGACTGGAAAGTAGATACTGTAACATCAGAGAACCCTCCTTTTTTGCGGATTGCTTTGGGAAGGCAAAAAGTGATAGGTGTTACGTCCCGTGGCAATCCTGTTGGGATTGTATCAGGTGCGAACCAAAGCACCTCACAATCTACTCTGTGAAGTCTGATATCATAAAACAATCTGTAAGCCTTTATTACTATATATGACACCTAAACCAAAAAAGTTAATAGTAAAAGTGCATTTTTTTTGGAATTAGTCGTTCTGGACTTAAATCTGAACAGGACACACTGCCAGGGATATTGCGGTGACAAGCTCACGAATTTGAGAATAACATACAATTTTAGGCAAAATGTCAAGTTGTAATTTTTGTAAGTCCAAAACGACTCATCCCGAAACATAATCTAACCTTCAATGTAGGTGTGGCTATTGATGTTGATTGACAGTTCGTTCAAACTCAGCAGCTCGTGCTGGGTTGATTTCCCTGAACTTCGCAATGCCATCTTCCCAACCATACCGCTCTACGAAGGGCTTGACATCGAGAAATTCATCAGGAGGCTTAGGGGGCGGACCGAACTCCATTTTGAAAGGACGACCCGATGCCTTCCATTCTTTGAGAAATTCAATTGTCTGTCGGGTTCTTTCATCCGGAAACAGATCATACATCGCTTCGACGTGCTCCATTTTTTCATCAAGCGTCAGTGGAATTTCCAATTTTAGTTTTAAGAATCCATCAACAAAGGTGTGAACTTGCGGAACATCCCCAAACTGCTTGATTAAGTGTGCGCGCCGGTATTCCGCGTGTAATACCGGGTCGGTTGTTTTGTACCAATCCTTAGGTGGGTAAAGCACTTCGTCTTTTTCAGCCTCAGTACTCGCCTCCTGTGCATCAACTTGTTCCCACCATTCCGCCCAAGGATCAGCATTGGCGGTCTTATCATGAGACAGATTCGTCCTATCATCTCGCCAATCATAATCACCGGTTAGACTTTTTGTGGTAGCACCGTCATTGCCTGCTGGCTGTGTGTTTGCTGCTTTCTGTGGGTTTCGGGCCTGGTCGACGTGATCAGAATGTTCCGCAGTTTGTGTAAATTGCGGGGGCCCTTCAAAAAATGGTTGATTACCAAGTTTTACATAGGTCAGACTTCCAATAGCAAAAAGCAAAGAGCAAATCGCTGTTCTAAACAGCCATTTTTGTAATCTTTCCATTTTCTTTCTCCTAAAGCAAGATTCATAATAATCTGTTAAATATGCGATGAAGGCTCATTTTCAGGCTCCATCGCATACTCTATATATCTACTTAACTATCGCACTCGCTACAACTCGTGACGATGTCGTGTGTGACTTGTATCCGATACACATACGCGGTCTCATGTGCGGCGTGAAAAGGATTGGACTTATGCTACCACGGCTCATAAATATCTGTTGTAGTCCAGTTGCTAGCTTGGCAACCAATACCGTCAAAAGTTTCACAGGTATAATAATGGTCAGTTACGGTCACCCGAATAGCACCTGCATCTACTTGTTGGGGTTGTGTCAGAAAAGCACCAAGTATGAGGCACGTTAAAATTAGCACCGACAAACTCCTGCTGACACGATTGTTTGTAAACATGACAGACTCCTTTTTTACGCTGAAAGGGCGCAGATATAATGTGTTGAAAAAACAATTTGTAACTTTACTACTATATATGACACCCAAACCAAAAAAGTTAATAGTAAAGGGGCATTTTTTTTGATAAAATTAAAAAAAATGGTCAATTTTAAGATTTATCTCGGGATTTGTCCAAAAAATCTACGATTATCACATACCGCGACTATCCATCAATGCTGCGACCTCCTGTCTCTGAACGGAAAGAAGAACACGGAAAAAATTAATGGCAAGATTGCTATATTTTGATAGAATAAGGAACGAATGCGGTTAGGAAAATAAGATATTAAAACAAAAGATGAGGAGGCAACCCAAATGATTAGAACACTCACAGCCATTGCACTCACGCTCTATTTTGCAGTGAGTTGTTTCACTGCGTTTGAAGAGGAGACCGTGTTATTGTACCTCTTTGATGAAGAGACAGCTGATGAAGCAATAGACTCATCCGATTTTGAGAATCACGGCGAAGCCATCGATACTGAATGGACAGAGGACGGAAAGAATGGGGGTGCTATGGTCTTTGATGGCGCGAGCAGCGTCATTGAGGTGCCACATCACGAGAGTCTCTTTCCCGGAGGCGATGAACTGACAATTGAGGCATGGTTCAAACCTGCTTCATTTCCGGGTGGGCATCCACCGATCGCGAGAAAAGGCTCTGTCCCTGAAAGTGGTTGGGGATTTGATACACCCGGCGGAAAAATCCGTGGATTTGTCTATACCGCCCCTGGTGATCCCGTCGTCGTACAAGGCACGACACCAATGAAGGTAGACAAATGGTATCATCTCGCTATGGTCTACGATGGTTCGGAGATTCGTATCTATTTGGACGGTGAGTTAGAAGGAGAAGTCCCGCGAAAAGGGGACATCAACCAAAATGAAGCCGCAGTCTGGATTGGTAAGAAAGCGAATGAAAGCGTCTGGCTTGATGGGACGCTCGATGAACTCCGAATTCTCAACGTCGCAATTACAGAAGAACAGATTCAGGAAGATATGGAAGGTATCACGTTTGCCGTTGAAGTCACTGGGAAACTCACAACGACATGGGGATGGATGAAAACGCACATCCGTCGTTAGCAGCTGATCGGATAACAATGGATACAAGTTGGCTTGAATATTGTCCTACAGAAGAACAACTCGGCGAGCTCTTCTATTATTCCAACGGGGCACGCAGTTCCACTTTGACGTAAACTAAAAACAGAGATTTCTCGTTACTGATAATCGACAATCAGAACCCAATGCACCACCATTTCGATAAAAGGGACCCGCAAATCGGTAATCCCGTATCCTGGCAAGGAGCATTGACTTTCGAGAAAAAATAGGGTAGACTTTATAGAAACGGATTCCCGAAAATAAGGAACAAATTTGACATGAAACGTCACAATCCCACTCAGAAATACATCGCATTTGTGTTCAGTTGTGTCTTCATTTTCATCTTAACGAGTCAGCACGCAGATGCTGCGAGTCGCTCACGCGTTCTACCACTCACACTTTTCGCTTCAGGCATGAGCCTACAGTTTGGAAGTAGTTTTCTCCAAGCCTCTGCCCAGAACCATTACGATACCTATCTCAACGCCGCAATTCAAGCAGACATCCAAACACACAAAGACGCTTTCCTTGCCAGGCGAAATGCCAGTAGGATAATGTCCAGCGTGGGTCTTGGGTTCGTAGGACTTGCTGTGATTTTCTCAATCTACAGCCAACTTGATACACCAGAACTTGTAGAGGATTCAGTATCTTCAGCGGTTGACTGGAATACTGATATTGAAATCCTGCGAACACGCTTCAGAGGTTTCTCAAACCACCTCTCCGAAAACACGAGTCTGCTACTTCCGAGGACATCATTCCAGTTGCATCCCCACTACAACTTCCAGACTCGGCGCGCGGGCCTAAGCCTTCTGCGCTTTTTTTAACGATAAATGTTAGTCCGTAATGAAATGGAGGGCGGATTTATGGAACGCACGTCAAATTTGAGATTCATATTGTTCAACTGCAAAAAAAAATTAAAAATCGGCAGACGATCCACCGGTGATATTATTGTTGTACTAAGCCTTTCTATAGTGTCTGCAATCGTTTTCTTTAGTGCTTGCACAAGTAGCGAAGACTTTGCGAACCCGCTCGACCCTGAGAACCTACGGACATCCGGTGCTCCTGATGGTCTCACACTTTTCGCAGGCGATAAGCAGGTCCGAGTCATGTGGGACGACACAGGACAGGAAGGCATCAAAGCATACCGTATCTACAGACGTTCCACAGGTGGGGCAGACACAGAATTCCAGCAAGTCGGATCTGTCGATGCACCCGCAAACGAATTTATTGACATCCAAAATCTTGAAAACGATAGACTTGATGCATCTGGAAGGCTTCTCGCCTACGAATACCGCATCAGTTATGTTGATGCCAACGGTGTCGAAACACCGGACCCAGCAAATCCACCTGGTGAGAATGAAGACCCACGCCGCATCTGGAAAACTGCTTTGGCGACCCCAAGCGTGCCACCCCCTGTGCCGAATGTAACACTCGGTGATCCGACCGACCTCATCATCAAACTCTTCTGGGATGGGTATGAATTCCCTGACGACTTCTCTATCTTCCGCGTCTACGCAGCACTCGACACTCAAGATGATAAACCGCTACGTTTCGAGTTAATTGCCGAGCCGAAGCGAGATCGACTCTACTATTTCGACCACGATTTTCAAGTCGATGGCACCCGAAAGGTCTACCGCGTTGCTGGTGTTGATGAATTCGGTGCAGAGGCAATTACAACGATTACTGCAGCAGTGCCGAATGTACCGCCTGCCCCTCCAAAAGACGTTCGGGTCCGTTACCTACCACGTTCCCTTTTTAATACAAAATACGATGCGGTTATCTCGTGGACACCAAACACTGAACCCGATCTTGCCGGGTACCAACTCTATACCAGAGATGCCAATCAAAAACTCCTCCCTCGTCCAGCAGTCGGACCCAAGGAGCGCACCTTTACTATCCCCGGTGAAGACCCCATCCTGGTCGGTCAATCATTAGAATTCAAGAAGTACTATATCACCGCCTTTGACGATACACCTGGACCTGACGGACGACGCGACGAAAGCGCACTTGTAGAGGCGAAATCGCGATAACTAAAGGACTCCCGCAAAGAACCTCGAATGACAACATCACACTAAAGGATAAATCCATGCACGCTAACTTTTCCAAAGCACATTTCGGGTGTACCAGTTACATCCCGAAAAAGAGACACCACAACACGCAAACCTTTATCTATATTATTGGCACTTTACTGCTTCTCACAGGCATAGCAACACCCTTGTGGGCACAACTCCCTCCCGTTTCACATCTCAGCACCATCCAAACTGCGGAGCCAATGGGTAAAGGGGGCACCAGTACTACGTTCGGACTATTTCAATACTCCAAAGTAGATCTGCTACCGGACTTTAGTCAGAGGGTTGATATTGGCGGATTTGAGGAATCCCACATCGTAAGTTTGGATATCGAGACATTCCTTATTCCTGTCAGATTCGCCTACGGTTTAAGCGATGAACTCGACCTCGTCCTCGGCGGTACATTCTCAACAGGTGGCGTGCGGAAAATCGTCCACGATTTCTACAACACTGCGACTGAGACGGCTGACGACCCAAACATCAATCGTCGCGTCTATGATCAGCCACTCTTCGACGGCAGTATTGGACTTAAATATAACATCAAACCCGACCGGAACGATAATCTACCAAGTATTTCTGTCGGTGGCGACGCGCAATTCGGGTTCACCGCCGATGATCGTCTCAATTCAGACAACGAATTCCTCGACCACAGTCCTGCTGATGGATTTCCGTTTGTCGGAATCAACACCTACCTCGTTGGCACACAAAGATTAGGTAGCCTCTTTAAAATTCACGCTGGTGTCGGAGTCTTCTTGACATCAAAGGCACTCAAAACGACTGACTTTTTTACACTCAATTGGCAAGTAGGGGGTGAGATCGCTGTTTCAGATAACATGTGGTTGATAGCCGACTTCTCGCGTGAACTTCCGTATGGGGGCATCCACGTGACAAACCTCATCGGTATGGGATTCCGCTATGAAATATCGAATGCGCTCGCGTTCCAACTCGGATTTAACAGCCAGCCCGGATTCCAGTTTAACCTAACATTTGGTGGTGAGGATACACAGACATTTGAGGGCGAGAATTTGCTCTTTTAGCAGAAAAATCAGGGGAATTATCAAGAAAAAATTAAACCAATGATATACCTAAACGGTAAGCCCGTAACTAAAGTGGAGGGCGAATAGATGAAAGGCACATTAAATGTCAAACTCACTCAATTACTCCACAAGGAAAAATTAAAAAGATGCGAGCAGTTGTTCAACGCGTCAAATCAGCGAGTGTTAAGGTAGATGGCGAACTCGTTTCTGCGATCGGAGCAGGCGTACTCGTTTTCCTTGGCGTTGCTCATAACGATACCGCAACAGAGTTGGAATATATAGCGAACAAGGTCGCGAACCTTCGTATCTTCGAGGACAAGGAGGGGAAAATGAATTGCTCTCTTCTCGAAACGGGAGGGGCAGCACTTGTTGTTTCGCAATTCACCCTCTACGGCGATTGCCGCAAAGGACGACGCCCCAGTTTTATCAATGCTGCTCGTCCCGAAGCCGCAAATGCGCTTTATGAGCAATTCATCACCGCTTTAGGGAAACGAAACATCCCAACGCAAGGCGGCACTTTTCAAGCGATGATGGATGTCCAACTCATTAACGACGGTCCCGTTACCATTTTATTGGATAGCGATAAACAGTTTTGAACCCGTATAGGTTTATCAAGCAATTCTTCCTTAAAAAGCACTCCAGCGGCGTGTCATGTCTATAGGAGGGAACCGGTTATGTCACAGAAAATGCGTCTCGGCTTAGGTCAGTTTAGCGAACTCAGTGAAGAACGGCTGAAATTCATCAAGCAACTTGGGGTCGAAGATGTGCTGCTCAACACACCACAACTCCCCGGCACAGAACGCTGGGAATTCATGGACATTCTTCATCTCCGGACAGAGATAGAAAACGCGGGGTTACGGTTAGCAGCACTTGAGAACGTGCCTGTTTCATTTTACGACAAGGCGATGCTCGGTTTGCCCGGACGCGACGAACAAATTGAGAACATGGCAACGACCATCCGAAACCTCGGTAAGGCTGGCGTGGAAATCTTTGGGTACCACTGGATGCCTAACGAGGTCTGGCGAACCTCTCGAACCACACTGGGTAGAGGCGGTGCTGCTGTCACCAGTTTCGATATGGAACAGGTCAAGGACGCTCCCTTAACGCATGGTCGTATTTTCACTGAAGACGAAATATGGGAAAATTACGAATATTACATGAACGTTATTCTCCGCGTTGCAGAAGAGGCGGGCGTTAAACTCGCACTCCATCCAGATGATCCACCTGTGGAATCCCTTGCAGGTGTGCCGCGCCTGTTCCGGAACTTTGATGGTTTCAAACGCGGGATGGAAATCGCAGACAGTCCCATACACGGTCTCGACTTCTGTGTCGGTTCCTGGTCTGAAATGGGACCCGGTGTCACAGATGCAATCCGTTACTTCGGAGAACGCAACAAGATTTTCTACGTCCATTTCCGAGATGTCCAAGGACATGTCCCGAAATTTGCTGAATCCTTCGTTAACAACGGCAATTGTGATATGTTTGAAGTGATGCGGACGTTAAAAGATGTCGGTTTTACAGGCTTCATGATTACCGATCATGTTCCACACGTCGTTGATGACACAGACTGGGGGCACCGCGGGCGCGCGTACGCTATCGGATATATGACAGCCTTCCTTGAAATCTTAAGGGCATCGTAGAAATTGCAGACTGAAAAGGTATAATGAAACAACCTGAATACGTTGACACCATCAAGCAGGGCGACTGCATTGCGTTAATGTCCGAAATGCCAGGTGAATGTATTGACCTTGTTATAACGGATCCGCCCTTCGCTATCGACTTCAAAGCAACTCGTCACAACTATAATAGAAAAGGGAGTCGGGTCCTTGAGGGGTACAATGAAATAGAAGCGAGCGATTATCTTGCTTTTACGATCGACTGGCTTTCTGCAGCGGCGCGAGTGCTAAAAGAGTCTGGGAGCATGTATATTTTTTCTGGCTGGAATCACCTAAAGGACCTGTTAATAGCCATTGATATGTGCGAACTTACGACGGTTAATCACCTCATTTGGAAATACCAGTTTGGTGTTGTCACAAAGCGCAAGTACGTAACTTCTCACTACCACTGTCTCTTCCTGTGCAAAAATGATAAGAAACGAAAATTTTATCCCTATAGCCGATTTGAGAAGGATGCTAAAACCGACACCGGGGGTTCTGCCCACTATCGTGACAAAGAAGATGTCTGGGAAATCAAGAGAGAATATTGGCAAGGAGCAATCAAAACGCCAACAAAATTGCCTGCTGCCCTCATCGAGAAAATCCTTGATTATTCTAGTGAAAAAGACGATGTCGTTTTGGATCCGTTTTTAGGTTCTGGACAGGTTGCCGTTGTCAGTAAAATGAAGGGTCGACACTACATAGGTTTTGAGATTGTGCCAGCGTATTATGAATTCGCTCTCGATAGGCTTAAGTCGGGGAAATACTTAATTCAGAAAACGGAAGAAGAACTTGTATCGGACTTATTCAGTCAGAAAGAGTAATTCTATTATGATAAACGAAAAGATAGTTGACACAGTTAAAAAACTGCAAAACGCCTCTCGAAACATGCCGAAAGTTTGGGATGGGAGAAGTGCTATTCTTGAAATGAAAGAGGGCGGTTCCAGACAGTGGCGACAGATGGAATGGATGGGTTTCTACTTTGAGTTTTTATGTGAAAAACATTTTGCTAGTATAATTGGCATGCCCGGTAAGAAATACGGCAACACAGAATTTGACGCATTTCATAAAATTTCTTGGGACTTTAAGGCGCATGCAGCCAACACGACAAGCCATAATGTCATCATAAATGATGCTGAAGCAATAGCCAACACAATAGATGATTACGGCTACTACGGATTGATTCTCGCAATCGGTGAAGTGGAATATAATGATGAAGAAAGAACGTTCAAAAAATGGCATGATACTCTGAAAGAGGGAATTAGCAAATATGAAGTCAATAGGATAAATAGGGGCGCGATGTCAAGACGACGGAAAACCGAATTTATTTTATCGGAAATTCACTTTATCTGTTTTGATAGTGAAACATTGAGCCTGTGCAGCAGTTCGTTCCAAAAGGGTTTTAGGAATGCAGATGGCAGTCCAAGAAAAGAAAAAATTATGATAAATATCCAGCGAATTCCCGACGTAGCCCTTGTTGCTACTGAGGATTTTTAAAAAACACGAATGTATGAAAAAAGAGCGTGTTTTGTCAATTAGTGAGGTGAAACATGAGAGTAAAGACTGAACTTCAATACGCGATGCTAGAAGATCTTTATCTGGACGCGAGGAATCCTAGGCTTGGTCGCCACCAGAAAGGGGCTAGTCTTTCTCAGAAAGAAATTCTTGAGATAATGGGCAAGTGGGATCTTGATGAACTTGCTATATCTTACTTGGAGAACGGTTTTTGGAGACATGAGGCATTATTGGTTGTCAAAGAAGAATTGGATGGGGAACAACGGTTTGTTGTCGTAGCCGGTAATCGGCGCGTCGCTGCCCTAATCTATCTTCGTCAAGCTATTAGCGGGGAAGAGATTTTCAAAGAATGGGGTCCACTCGTTGAAAACAAGAGTATTCCCGAAAAACTTTTTGAGAAAATACCGTACATACAGATTCATTCTCGTCAGGAAGTTGAATCGTTCCAAGCGTTTCATCATGATGTTACTGGCATCAAACAATGGTTTCCAGCACAAAAATCGGAATACATCGCCAAATTGATTGATGAACAAGGCATGAGTTATGAAGATGTGAGGCGAATGATTGGAAGCGACATTTCCAGAGTTCGATATCACTATATATCCTATCGGCTTTTCCTGCAAATGGATGACGTTTTAGAGGACTTTTCTGCCGCAGATGCTGAATTTAGATTCATCACTATGTCACTTTCCATCCAAACTTTAGGAGTTCAGAAGTATCTGGATCTTGACATCTTTGCCGAGCCAGATGACGCAAAAACGCCAGTTCCCAAACACCGTTTGGGTGCACTCGCGAATTTTGCGCGATGGTTATTTGGTACTCAACAGCATCCACCTCTTTTGATTGGTTCACGAAACGCAGATGACTTCGGCAGGCTTCTTGAAAATTCTCAGGCCGTTCAATACCTCGAAAATAATAAGCACGCGCGTTTTGATGTTGCTTGGCAATTGGCGTATGGCAATGAAGAGATCATTCGGTTAATCGGTGAGGCACATAATAAAATTGCAATTTCCTTGAGTCATATTCATCACTATAAAGACTCTCCGGAGGTGCAACGCGCTGTTGAAAAGCTTGCTATCAACTCCAAGGAATTGCTTAGCCAGTTTCCAAGTATTCGCGCCGAATTCTTAGAGGATAATTGAAACTACAGAACTAATC
>RKRR01000067.1 GCA_007571305.1 Candidatus Poribacteria bacterium
GCCCGTCACGAATGAGATGTTGCTCTCATCACAAGACGATGCTGAGAGTTGGTTGATGTATGGGCGGGACTACAGAAGTTGGCGATACAGTCAACTCACACAGGTGAACACTGAAAACGTTAAAAAACTTGTCCCGAAATGGGCGTTTCAAATTGGAACACCCTTCGATAAGTTTGAATGTACCCCGTTGGTAGTTGATGGTGTGATGTTCATCACAACACCTTATAGTACCATCTATGCTGTGGATGCAAGAACCGGTAAGGAAATATGGCGATATGATTACGAACTCCCTGACGATTTGGCTATCTGCTGCGGTATGGTCAACCGTGGGGCTGCCATCTTGGGCGATAAAATCTTTTGGGTAACACTGGATGCCCATCTTCTCGCCCTGGATGCTAAAACCGGCACGGTGCTATGGGACAGAGTCGTCGGTGATCTCACTAACGCTGAATCCCTCACTGTCGCTCCCTTAGTCGTCAAAGACAAAGTGATCGTCGGTATATCAGGTGCGGAATACGGCATCCGAGGCTACATCGATGCATATTATGCCGAAACCGGTGAACAGGCGTGGAGATTTTACACTGTCCCTTCAAAAGATGAACCCGGCGGCGACACATGGGAAGGCGATTCTTGGATGACAGGTGGCGGATCCGCTTGGGTCACAGGTTCCTACGACCCGGAATTGAATCTCGTCTATTGGGGAACGGGGAATCCTGCGCCAGACTGGAACGGTGCTGTCCGGAGAGGCGACAACCTCTATACTGACTGTATCGTTGCGTTAGATGCCGATACAGGAAAACTCAACTGGTACTTTCAAGCCACACCCCACGATCTGTGGGACTGGGACGGCGTGAGTGAACCGGTTCTGATCGATATGGAAATAGATGGCGCACCGGTCAAAGCGTTGATGCAAGCGAATCGCAACGGCTATTTCTATGTGCTTGATAGAACCAACGGAAAATTTCTATATGCAAGCACTTACTGCGAACAGAACTGGACTGCGGGACTCGATGAAAACGGTCGTCCTACCGTCCTACCCGGAGTGTCCACCTCGGAGGAAGGTACAATTCGCGTCTGTCCGGGTGTCGAAGGCGGAAAGAACTGGCCCCCCTCAGCCTATAATCCGCTCACAAATTACCTCTATGTCCCTTCGTTGGAACTCTGTGGCTCTTATCACCAAGGCCGCGTTTTCTACGTAAAAGGATTGCCCTACCTTGGAAGCGGTATGACAGCAGAGAGAGACGAAGACGGCGACATGATGATGTGGGGACATATCAGCGCGATCGATGTTTCTACGGGTGAGATTAAATGGCGGCACAAAACTGATTTCCCACAATGGGGCGGATGTCTCACAACAGCGGGAGGCCTCGTTTTTGCTGGCGATTTAGAGGGGAGATTTATGGCACTATCGGCAGAAACCGGCGAAGTGCTTTGGGATTTCCAAACCGGATCCGGGGTTCTCGCACCGCCAATTACCTATCAACTCGACGGTGTCCAATACGTCGCAATCGCATCGGGTGCTGTGAAATATGCTGAAGTTAACGCTCGCCAAGGCGGCACTCTCTTTGTGTTCGCGCTCTTTGAATAATGTTCATTATCGCGCAAGGAGGTAGCAAGATTGAAACATTACACCATTTTGTGGATCGCTCTTCTCATATTGCCCGTTTTGATACTCCACAATGCAAACGCGGATGGTACCTTGGAAGAAATTCGGGCAAAAGGGATCTTAACGGTCTGTATGGATGTCCGAAATCTTCCTTACTCCAATGCAGATCCGGAACTCCCCGGATTATACGTTGAGATAGCACATCTACTGGCAGAGGAACTCGGTGTTAAGTTGGAACTCCATTGGCTTAACACCCTCCGCGATAGTCTACTTGCTGACATGATACGTGGGCATTGCGACTGTGTGATCGGAATCCCTATTGAGGAGCGCGCCATGAGTGAGTCAATCCAATTAGGAAAGAACGTTGACTTCTCTACACCTATGTATGGTACCGGCTATGTATTGGTAAAACAGAAAAGCAACCAAGAATCCCCCAAGACATTGGAAGACATCAAGTTAGAAACCCTCGGAACAGAAGCGGGTTCTATTGCAAGTGATGTCCTGCGACAGATGGGATATAATCGGCGTGTTTATCGCTCACAAATTGCCGTCTTGGACGCTCTCAAGAAAGGGCAAATTGCTTACGGATATGTCTGGTCAAATATTGGGTGGTTGATTGAAAAGGGTTCCCGAATTCAGCAACCGGAACAGACGGATACTGCCTACCCTGAATTAGAGATTGTCAAAGGTTACGTTCCTGAAACTCGCCTCCGTTGGAATGTTGCTATCGCTTTTGGGAAAGATACACCAACACGAAAAACAAGCGAACTTCAAGATGTTGTTAACACAATTATTGAACAGAAATGGAGTGAGGAGAAACTTAAAAAGCTCTGTGAAAAGTATCATTTGCCTTACTTCGCTCCGTTTCAGGAGGATGAACAGAAATGATGTATTCTACCCACGTTACAACTCGTACCGTCCGACTAACGTGGCACATTTTCCTCCTCTCTCTGGGTGTGAGTCTTTTTTTCATTCCGATCGCAAATGCCCAAGACTTAGAGGTGGATATTGCCCCCGCAGCACCAAGAGACGTTATTAATTATGAAGAAGATATCATTGATGGCGCGTTCTACTTCCGTTTGATGTGTTGGAATTGCCACGCTGCACAAACGCGCGGTGGTAAAGCACCCGATCTCTTCAAACCCCAATGGCTCTACGGATGGACCGATGACGGTATCTTCCAGACCATTTTCAACGGACTTCCAGGGACCGAGATGCAAAAGTTTGGTGGCAAACTCTCTGATGAGGCAATCAGCATGATTGTCGGTTATCTTCGCACGGAACAAGCGGAAGCGGCAGGGGTCACTTTGGATGAGGTGAAACCTACGCAAGACTGGACACCGTATATGGAAGGTGATGTCAAAACAGGAGAAACCATCTTCTTCTCAGAAGGATACGCTTGCGGTAAGTGCCACACAGTTCACGGGAGAGGTGCTACCGGTACCGGGAGTGAAATAGGTCCCGATATGACGTATGTCGCTCGTACCCGCTCACCGCAATTCATTGCCGAGTCCATCCTCAATCCGCGCGCCTATATCGCACCTGAATATGAAATGATTACTATCTTCACGAAGGATGGAAAGGAAATCACCGGCAGGAAGCGCTATCAGTACGATCACAGAGACAGGTTAGACCCTGAAACGATCCAAATACTCGACGATTCTGGGCAGTTATGGACAACCTACTTCAACAAGGATATAAGGAGTACCAGCGTTCCACAAGCAGGCATAATGCCTGAAAACTTCGCAGATATTCTTTCAGTCCAGCAGATGCACGACCTTCTGGCGTATCTGTTCACATTGAAATAGTTGTCAGTTATTAGGGAATTGCTGCTCTCGCTCTCGGCAGGTGCTCCCTCATTTGTGGCGGTTGCAAACGTCTGTAACATCCACAACGAGTTGCTGATCGTTGATCACTGAAAGCCATTCAAATCCAAAATCAGTTAGAATTAACCTAAGTTGCTACGGACAAGCTTTTAGGGAACCCATAGATGCCGTTTTTCAACGAAAAGCCTTCAGTATTTGGATGTTTTTGTAGCATAGGAGGCCGTTGGTTTCCTATGAACATTTATGCACAACCTAACAGGTCATGCTACGAGGCGGCAACTTAGGTTAGAATTAACCAAAAACCACCGCGAAACATTGTCCTGCAAGCCGCTATAGACTTGCCCAGGGGGCGGTGTCCAAATTTGAGAGTTAAAAATATGATTCGTGTAATTATTAATGGGGCATGTGGTCGTATGGGACGACTCATTATCCGAGGCGTTTCCGAACAAACCGACATGGAAATTGTTGGAGCGATTGAATTCCCGGAACACCCACAGATCGGGAGTGATGCCGGGATTGTTGCCGGTATTGGGGAAATAGGGGTCGCTGTTACAGGGAACCTTGAAGAGGTACTTGAGAGCGGAGATGTTGTCATCGAATTCTCGAAACCTGAGGCAACCTTGCAACATCTCCGACAGGTCGTCAAGGCCGACAAAGCGATGATAATCGCAACAACTGGATATGACCCTGATGAACTTGCGACTGTTCAGGAGCTTGCCTCACAGATCCGATGCGTAATGGCACCGAACATGAGTCTCGGTGTCAATGTAATGATCCAAGCACTGGAATTAATCGCCAAAGCCCTCGGAGATGATTACGATATTGAGGTGATAGAGACACATCACAACCACAAAGCAGATTCACCCAGCGGCACTGCACTCCGCTTAGCGGAGACGGTTGCGACGGCACTGGGGCGCGATTTAGATGAGGTGGGTGTCTACGGCCGCCACGGCATCGTTGGCGCGAGACCGAAGAAACAGATAGGTATCCACGCGATTCGAGGTGGTGACATCGCCGGTGATCATACCGTGTTGTTCGCAACTGAAGGCGAGCAACTCAGCGTCGTCCACCGAGCACACAGCCCAGAATCTTTCGCCAAAGGTGCAATCCGCGCAGCCAGATGGGTGGTCGCTGCTCCTAAGGGATTACACGATGTCAGCGAAGTCCTGTTTCAGGAATAGTAGATTCGACCTTTAACCCAAGGCGACCTCTTAGTTAACCCAAGTTGCTACGGACAAGCTTTTAGGAAACCTATAGATGCCGTTTTTCCGCGAAAATCCTTCAGTATTGAGATGTTTTTGTAGCATAGGAGACCGTGGGTTTCCTGTGAATATTTAGGCACAACCTAACAGGTTATGCTACAAGGTAGCAAGTTGGGTTAGTTAGTAACAATCCGACCGACTTCATCAAACAAAGTTCAAACCGATGTCCTGTAACCACTGAGGAACACTCAAAAATGATTCGTGTAACTATTACCGGTGTTTGTGGTCGTATGGGACGTTGCATCACGCGAGGTATTGCCCAACAAACCGATATGCAACTCATCGGGGCTGTCCAATACCCGTGGCATCCACAAATCGGGAATGATGCAGGTGTTGTTGCTGGCACTGGGGATATTGGAGTAGCCGTCACAGGCACACTTGAGGAAGTGCTTCATAGTTCAGATGTTGTCATCGATTTTTCAAAGCCTAAAGCGTCTCTGGACTACCTTCAACAAATCGTCGACGCGGACAAATCCATGGTTCTTGGGACAACCGGTTTTAGCCCTGACGACCTCGCCACAATCAAATTACTCGCACCACAGATTCGCTGTGTAATGGCACCGAATATGAGTCTCGGTGTCAACGTGATGATCCAAGCATTGGAATTAATTGCTAAAGCCCTCGGAAATGATTATAATATTGAGGTGATAGAGGCACACCACAACCACAAGGCAGATTCACCCAGTGGCACTGCACTACGTGTAGGAGAGACAATCACTACGGCACTTGAACAAGATTTGGATGAGGTGGGTATTTATGGCCGCCACGGTCTCGTTGGCGCGAGACTGAAAAATCAGATAGGTATCCACGCGGTTCGAGGTGGGGACATCGCTGGTGATCATACCGTGTTGTTCGCAACTGAAGGCGAGCAGCTCAGCGTCGTCCACCGAGCACACAGCCCAGAATCTTTCGCCAAAGGTGCAATCCGCGCAGCCAGATGGGTGGTCAACGCTCCTAAGGGATTACACGATGTCAGCGAAGTCCTTTTCCAGAAGCATTTTCCCAATTGTTAAGTTTTCGCGCGGGGTGTTCTCACAGAATAATCTGGTTTTTGGTAAAATTGCATCGGCTCTAAATACGTGTGAATTCACTAAGAACCTGTCCGAAATGAAATGGAGAGCAATCCAGCGGCACATCGTTAGAAAGGTCGCGTTCTTTATTCTTCTACTCACGGTTGGCTGCGAACAAACAACGTCCCAGAGACAGGTCCGGTACGAATGGAAAACTGTCATGGAAGGCGATTGGAGTTCACACCTATACGATGTTCACTTTATCTCCGAAAAGCAGGGGTGGGCAGTTGGGAACGCTGTAGACGTAACGCCTGGAGCGGACTTTGGAGAGGGTGCGGAAAGCCTTATCATCTCCACAAACGACGGTGGGCAAACATGGCGCAGGCAGCAGAGTAACGTTTTCAACAAACCCCTGCGAAATGTGTATTTTCGTTCAGCGTCAGAAGGCTGGTGTGTCGGTGAAAGTGGTGTTCTGATCCGTACGATAGATAGTGGACAGACATGGCAGCACATTGAAACCGGCACGGAAAATAATCTGCATGACATCTTTATAGGCAACGGAACAGGATGGATTGTCGGCGACTGGGGCACGGTGCTCAAAACAACCGACAACGGACAGACATTCACGAAAATTGAGACAAAGGTGTTCAACGGCAAGTCCCTAAAAGGGGTTCATTTTGTAGACGAAAACCAAGGATGGATTGTTACTTATAATACATCGACACCAGCAAAATCAGGAAACGCTGGCTATATCTACCGTACAACCGATGGTGGAGAAACTTGGAAAATCCAATTTGAGACGGAAGTTGCTCTGTTCAATCTCCATTTCATAGACGAACAAACAGGTTGGGTCGTCGGTGATCGGCGGAGCGTCTTCGTAACAACCGATGGTGGGAACAGATGGGCATTCGTCACACGCGGAACCAACGAACGCCATAAAAGTAGTTACGGTCAACCGGACTATCTCGGCAATGAGCCGTTGCATACCTTTACACTCTATGATGTCGACTTTGTAGATGCCCAAAACGGTTGGATTGTCGGGGACTTAGGCGTGATTCTCCACACTTCGTCTGGCGGAAAAGAAAAATGGAAACATCAACGCGGCGGCCCCCGTTTCCACAACAGCGCAGACGCTGTCCTGCTGGGCGTTGACTTCGTCTCAAAACAAATCGGTTGGGCGGTCGGTGAAAATGGCACAATTTTGCACACCCGCAACGGTGGTGTAACATGGGAATCACAATCAAATCCCAGTCATCTTCTGGTAGGTGTCTGTGCGACCTCCCCAGATGAAGGATACGTTGTCGGAGACCGGGGTGCGATTCTACGAACTGAGGATGGAGGGGTCGCATGGAGCGCGCAAGATAGCCGCACGACTGAGTGTTTCGGCGCAACGCATTTCGTGTCCCCACAGATAGGATGGGCGGTCGCAGAAGCAGGTGTCGTCCTGCATACCACAAATGGTGGAAGCGTATGGCAACGTCAAGTTTCAGAGACACAGCAGGACCTACTCAGTGTTTTCTTTGTTGACGAAAAAAATGGGTGGTGTGTCGGAAGCGGTGGTGAAATCATCCACACAGATGATGGCGGGACAACATGGCAACAGCAAAAGAGTGGAACAACTTGGAACCTCTTTGATGTTCATTTCACCTCCAAACAGAGCGGCTGGGCAGTCGGTTTGAATGGAACGATGCTCTCTACAGTTGACGGAGGTGCGAATTGGAGGCTATCGTCTATCAGTCGGCGTTACCCATCTTTTTTCTTCGATGCTGTCACCTTCGCTACGCCAGAGATAGGATGGGTCGTAGGATTAGATTTACGTAGTTTAGGTATGGATGGGTTGATCCTGCATACCGAGGATGGCGGGAAAACATGGCAACGTCAAGAGAGTTATACCGGCAATTTCCTTGATGACGTATTTTTTATCTCGGAAACAGAAGGCTGGATTGTTGGAAAAGCAGGACTTGTACTCCATACAGAGAACAGCGGGCAAAATTGGAGACCTCAGCGCACAGACACCAAAACGGATCTGAAGGCTATCTACGTAAGTCGTAAAGACAGCGGATGGGCGGTCGGCCAAAACGGAACAATTCTCAGATATGAAGCTATTCCGTGAACGGATTTTTAAACGATTGAACTCAGTCCTTGCTCCACTCTGTTTCGCGATGGTGTCTGGTTAAGCATGAGGTGTCAATTAGCCGAAAACCTGTCTGAAGCATTGTCCCGCAGGTTTCCTCTATAGGAACCTGCGCAAGGAAGGCAACTCGGAGGCTCAAAGTTAGAAAAATGACAGACGAACAAAAATATCTATTTGATCTGCAAGGTTTCATCGTATTGAAAGGGGTTATCCCAGCAACAGTGATTGACGCGTGTAACGCTGTGTTAGATCAGTACGAGAATATGCCACCGGACGATTATCCACCGCCGCTGTGCCTCGGCACACAACGGACAGAAAAAGAACTCTATATCTCCAATATCTTGGAGGCGGACAGGACTTTTAACGCGTTGATCGATATTCCAGAGGTCCTAGATGTTATTGAAGGTGTAACCGGTGGTCCGTATCGGCTTAACCATACCTACACAATTTACCGGTGGGGTGGTGGCTATACCGGATTGCACATGCATGGAACACCGATTATACCGAAATGTCAGTATCACTGCAAAAACGGACAGATGGTATCAACTTTAACAAAAGCGGTCTTCCCAATGCTGGATTGCGATGTGGAGGACGGGTGTTTCGCTGTCATACCGGGTGCACATAAGAGCAATTTCCCAAAACCTTGGGGAGGGCATCCCGATGAAAACCCTGTGCTGACACCGATTCCAGCAAAAGCTGGGGATGCCATCATTTTTACAGAGGCACTCACACACGGGTCTGTCATCAATGTTTCGGGCAACCCACGTCGGACGCTCTATTACTGCTACAGCATTGGCTATATGCCAGATTGGGGCGGTCAGGGTCTGCACTTCAGCCCGAACGTTATGGAAAGCCTCAATGAAGTCCAGCAGTCAATCCTTCATCTGAAGTGATTTTTAACTATGGCCTCCCGGGCTGCTCTCCATTTCATTACAGGCAGATTTTTTGTGGGGCCACAACTACCATAAGGATATGTGCGGCATAGCATCAAAAAACAAACTTGCAACAACGGTGCAGGGTTTTGCTTCGGTGTTTTTCAGATCGAACACGCAAGCCGTTAAATTCGTGGATACTATGATTTACCCGCAAGGAAAATTAAAAATATGATTACAATCGCAGAACGGTTAGAGAAACTTCCACCTTATCTCTTTGTAGATTTACGCCAAAAAATGCAAGCGGCACAAGCTCGAGGTGTCAATGTGGTCAGCCTCGGTATCGGTGACCCGGATATCCCAACACCTGATCCAGTCGTTGAAACTTTATGCAGTGCGATTCAAAACTCTGGAGACTCGGATCGGCACCGCTACGGATGCGACAACCCTGTTGACGACTTCCCACAGGCAGTCCTCGACTTTTATCAGCATCGTTACGGGGTCACATTATCCGATGATCAGGTAGTGACAACGCTCGGTAGTAAAGACGCAATCGTCAAAATGGCACTCGGCCTACTCAATCCCGGCGATATTGGTATAGCGGCGAGTCCAGGCTACCCTACCTACAACATCGGACACGTGTTTGCCAGTGCAACGACCTACTATGCTCCGCTTCTGCGAGAAAACGATTTTTATTTAGACTTTGATGCTATTCCTGATGAAGTAAAACGACTTGCGAAAGTCCTCTGGATTAATTATCCAAACAATCCAACAACAGCCACTGTGGATATTGATTTTTTCGAACGTGCTGTGGAGTTTGGTAGGCAAAATAACATTCTCATCGCGCACGATAACGCTTATAGCGAGAACACCTACGACGGTTATCGCTCACCAAGCATCTTGCAGGTGGCTGGTGCTGCTGAAGTAGCCGTTGAGTTTTTCTCATTAAGCAAAGCCTTTAATATGACAGGTTGGCGATTGGGATTTGTCGTTGGCAATCCAACCGCTGTTGGGGCAGTCAAAACGGTGAAAGACAACATCGATAACGGTTCACTCCGCTCGCTTCAATTCGCCGGGGCAAAGGCACTTTCAATAGCGGACGAGATTACACCAGCGATAAACGCAGTTTATCAAAAACGCCGGGATATGGTGGTGGGAGCCCTCACAGATAGCGGCTGGGCAATAGAGAAACCAAAAGCGACAATGTACGTTTGGGCACCGGTCCCTGAGCGTTTCAAGGGTTCAAGTCGCGCCTTTGCAACAGCACTGCTTGAGGAGGCGGGGGTTGTGGTAACACCTGGTCTCGGATATGGGCAGTGGAGTGAAGGCTATTTCAGAATCTCGCTTACGTATCCGGATGCAGTGATTGAAGAAGCAATTTCACGTATTCGCGGTTTTTAATAATTGGCAAAGCGTTATAGTAGATTCCGTAATTAACCCAACGTGCCACCTTTGTAGCATAACCTGTTAGGTTGTGCAGCTTCACACCAAAAATGACGCGGAATGCACCAAACTTTTCGCAAAAATGAAGGAGGCTCGGTGAAAACGGGTGTTCGTGGATATGAAATCATAGAGGTAGCAAGTTGGGTTAATTACTTGGACACTCGTAGCGTCGTGTGAACGCTAAAGTTATCTGTTCTGATTGCACAGGAGACCGACAGTTTCCTATGCTACATGTGTGAATTATGTGTGAATTTATTTTCGGATTTTGCTATAAATGACAACTATTCCGGATGTCCCATGAACTCAATAACCGTTTGCCGATACTCCTCAGGGAGACCGATGTCAAAGCGTCGCCCCTTGACAATATATC
This sequence comes from Candidatus Poribacteria bacterium, assembly GCA_007571305.1. Taxonomy (GTDB): domain Bacteria; phylum Poribacteria; class WGA-4E; order WGA-4E; family WGA-3G; genus WGA-3G. The sequence goes on from RKRR01000067.1 coordinate 10,524, forward strand.
CTGAAAATCCATCCGCCTTCCGTAATTCGTCTAAACAGGATGTCAGTTGAAATTCGCCTCGTTCACGGAGATTATGGGTGATATTTCGTTCCAGAAACTCGAAAATCTGCGGTTGAAGCACATAGATGCCGAACACCGTCAAGAACTGATCCATATTCATCCCATCTACGTGCAAATGCTCCATTGCATACTCAGGATCCGGCTTCTCATAAATCTCCGTTAGCGATAGCAGGGAGTTTTCCTCCCTCCAAGTGCCCGTGACACAACCGAAGTTCGACAACTGCTCAATCGGTGTCACTTTCAGCCCGACGACACTATGACCGACTTGCTCATAAGCCTCTACGACCTGTCGTGCACAACATTTCTCCTCATCCGAACCGTAGAGATGGTCACCGAGCATGAGCAGAAACGGTTCATTCCCAACCCACTCTTTGGCACAATAGACAGCATGTCCGAAACCCTCTTGGACATCTTGTGTGACGAATGTTACTCGACTCCCCAATTCCAGCAGAGCATCGCAATACGTTTGGTTCTCTTTGCTGAGTTTATTATAGTGTTCAATCCGTGGGGGTGTTTTGAAAAACGATTCAAAAAGTTTCGTATCTCCAGGCTGTACGATAAGGCAGACCTCCTCAATACCAGCGTCGATCGCTTCCTCAACGATTGCCATGATCGCTGGTTTGGCGCGGCCAGACTTGTCAATCACAGGAAAGAGTTCCTTCTTCATCGCCTTTGATGCAGGAAAGAGTCGCGTTCCGAAGCCAGCAGCAGGAATAATGGCTTTGCGGACATGCCGACCCGCCTCAATCACCAGTTTCAGACACGACATCTGCAAATCCCGCTCGATAATCTCTATGACTCGCTGTTGGCTTTCCTCATCTTTTAGAATGAATTGTGCCGAACCGTCGCCTTGCGAACCAACACCCTTACCCCCCCAAATATAAGGTTGAATCGGCTCGTAATTCAGGACTTTATGGAGAACCGGTGCCGTTAACTGTGATGGACATGCGGGGATTAAGTGCTTATCGAACTCTATCTGTGCTCGCGTCATGAGCCTACCGACTGCCTCTGCATCGCCATCGCGGAGGGCTTGATACGCCTGTTGTGTAATCTCTGCACTCAACGGACCGAGATAGTGGTGCACGTTCTTTTCTAATTCATTTTCGGCAAATGGATAACAGCTGTCTCTTATAACCATCTCCGAGCCCACTAGACACT